>PWEU01000093.1 GCA_003554005.1 Nitriliruptoraceae bacterium | reverse complement strand
TTGTAGCTGCGAGCATCCTCTGGGGTGCTTCGCAGTTCCTCGAACTCGCTGATGTCCGCCCCGGCGGAGAATGCGCGCGCATCTGCGCCACGAAGCACGAGGACCTTCACGTCCGGATCACCCTCCACCTCAGCGAGCAGGTCCGGCAACCGCTGCCACATGGCCAGGTTCAACGCGTTGCGCTTCTCTGGTCGGTTCAGGACCAGCCAGGCGATATCGCCATCCTTCCGTAGCACCACATGCTCGCTCATCGGTCTGTCTCCTTCGCACGTCGCTGGTCGTAGACGACTCCTAGACGACCCCGTCCGCGTACAGGCGGGCGATCTCCGCGTCATCGAGGCCAGCCTCACGCAGGGCGTCGTCGGCATGCTGCCCGAGCCACGGCGCCGGGGATCGAAAGGTTGGCGGTCTCCGACAGCGCCATCGGGGAGCCGACGATGCGCCTCGGCCCGATCACGGGATGTCCGGTCTCTCCCACCACGCCTCGTGCGAGAACGGGCTCATCCGCCAGCGTCTGGTCATAGGTCAGGACCGGCCCGCCCGGAACGCCCGCCGCATCCAGCCTCTCGACCCACTTGGCGGTTGTCCGCCCGGTCAGCACCGCTTCGCTGTCTACCTCAAGCTCATCGACGTGGGCCATCCGCCTGGCAAGGTCCGCGTCACATAGGTCCTCGAGCAGATCCGGCCGCTCGAGCACCTCCTCGCAGAAGGGCCGCCACAGTCGTTCGTACCTCGCCGACTAGCAGTGCTATCGGCGACCATGTGCGGAGGGTCGGCCGGTTGCACTCCCACGGGCGTGACCATCCAGGGAGCGGTGCGCCAGCAGGTCGACCAGCGCCACGGCGAACAGTGCTCCCGCAGCCAGCCCGGTCACCACCAAGAGGATCGCGAGGAACCCGGGCGTCTGCGCGGCCGCGAACGCGATCGCTGCGAACGCACCCAGCACGGCACACGCCGCTGGCAGCACCAGCCACCAGCGCTCGAGCCCGGCGACCGCGCCTACCGCCACCCCGACACCTACGGCGGGCAGCACCGTCACCACCGTCCAGAACAGCGACGACTCCCTATACAGGTTGGTGAGAGCGACGAACGATGCGACGACGGTCACCACGACTGCCGCCACGATCGCGACCCCGACCAGCGTGACCCACTCGCGTCCGGAACGCACCTTCATAGGACCCACCCCCTACGGACTCCCACGTCACTGAGTGTCGGGACACGAGGGCCGCTACGCCAGAGCCACAAGGACCGTCCTGCGGCACGATCACCGTTGGGCCGAAGCAACCGGCCGACAACTGCAGCACCCGACCGGCCCCGCAGCAACAGTCGTTGTGGACAGCCGTGCCTGGGCTCCGTGACGAGGCACTCGCGACCCGCAGACGGAGGTGGTTGACACCTGGCGTGCGAGAAGTGCGGGCTCTCGGCAGCAAACAGTCGGCGATCCCCGACCATGGGTCTCCCCTCGACGCATCGTGCATCGTGATGCACGATGCGAGCCTGAGGAGGTTGATCATGGCCAAGGGCTTCACGGTGCGGCTCGATGACGAGCAGGCCGCCGAGTTGGAGGCAGTTGCCAAGGCGGCTGGGGTGCCGGTCGCGGAGGAGATCCGTCAGGCGATCACGGCACGGATCGAGGAGCGCCGTCAGGACGAGGAGTTCCGTGCCCGGCTGCGACGGTCGATCGAGGAGAACCAGAAGATCCTCGACCGGCTCGCGCAGTAGATGGCGTGGCGCTACCTCGACCTGGCTGACCTCCTGCTCATCGCCGAGGCGGTCCTGGAGATCCCCGTCGAGGATCTGGCACGAGTTGGCCGGCTGGAGTTGGCGGAGTCGGCGCTGCACGCGCCGGCCGCCGAGTTCGGCGGTGTCGATCTGTAGGAGCCGCGGTGGGACCTGGATCAGCTGGTCGCCCACTTCGGTCGCGTCTCAGGTGCGTTGCCAGGTGGGCACGCCGGCTGGATCCAGTTCAGCATCGAGGTTGACGAGCTCGCCTTGCTGCTACGCGAGCTCGGGTTCGAGACCGTTCGGGTGCCGTCCCGGGTGTTCGAGCAGTTCCTCGCCTACCCCGTCGATGGGATCTGGCTCGCTGAGGGCGAGCCGCTGCTCGGCTCCGAGAGCGGGGAGATACTGAACGGCCGGGACGACGTCACCTCGGGGCACGTCAGCGACCGGCTTCCGGTCCTTCGTACGTCTCGGAGGTCTACATGACCAGAGCGAGAACCGATCACGATCGCCTTGCGATGCCAGTCACCGATCACGTGCCGGGCGGTGGGTCCTGGAGGCTCGCTGGGATGTCGCGGTGGGCGTGCAGCACCCGTAGGACGTCGAGGTGGTCGGTCTGCTCGACGTAGAAGATGAGGTAGGGGAACCGCCTCCCCGCGTGGGTCCGCAGTCCTGGCCAGTCGAGGTCGACGGCGTACCGAGGGGACCCGATCCCGGGCTGCCTCGCGATGACCGTGAAGGCCTGTTCGGCCGCGTCGATGAACCGACGTGCGGTGGCAGCATCAGCCTCTGCTGCGTAGTGGGCCGCCGCGTCGCGCAGATCCTGGGTGGCGAGCCTGCGCGGGACGACCCGAGAGGGGTCACCCACCGGACGTCAGGTCCGCCTCGTCGCGTAGCTCATCGAAGTAGCGGCCGTCAGCGACCGGGCCTGGCTCGGAGGTCGCGCCGGCCAGCAGGAGGTCCCGGAGGTGCTGGCGGTCCTGGTCGCGTCGGATCAGGTCGCGCACGTACTCGCTGGTCGTGCCGTAGCGACGCTGGGAGATCTGTTCCTCCACGAACGCGCGCAGCGACTCGGGCAGCGAGATGTTCATCGTCGGCATGACCGGAGTCTACGGCTGTTGGCAAGGCTTGGCAAAGGCGTTCTGGGGGAGGCGGATACTCCACCCTCCTTCGACCCCGAACCCAGCTCGAACCCAAACGTGCCCACCCTGGACCCCCTCGACGACGCTCAACGCGGTCAGTTCGCCGTAGTTCGCTCAGTTGCCGTAGCGCCTGGCGACTACGGATCAGGCGGCCGGGGGTTCGAATCCCTCCCAGCGCGCGAACCGAATTCGGCCTTCTAGGACCCCCTGGGAGGCCGAATATCCTGTTTCCCGGTTTCTGTCTGAGCGGCTGT
>PWEU01000188.1 GCA_003554005.1 Nitriliruptoraceae bacterium | reverse complement strand
CCGGGACGGCTTGCGGGCCACGGCTGCGGTGACTCGCGCAGGTCCGGGGTGGCCGGCGGTCCCTCACCGACGCGCCGTGACTTGCCCATCAGGCCTCGGTGATGTGTAGTATGACGGGCGAAGGTATGACGTCCAATCGTTCTGCGGGTCGCGCTGGAGCGCGACCGTTCTTCGACCGACGGGGTGGGAGGCGGGGCGTGACTCGAGGCGGCGGGTAGGAGTACCCAGGGAGAAGCGCCCGTGGAGATCGCAAGCAGCGCGACACTGCAGGTGAGTGATGCCACCGACCACGCGTGGCGCAACGAGGCCGCGTGTCTGGAGGAGGACCCGGAGCTGTTCTTCCCGGAGGGGGAGAGCGAGCGGTACCAGCGCCAGATCGACGCGGCGCTCGAGGTATGCGCGACCTGCCCGGTGATCGACGAGTGCCTGAGCTACGCCCTCGAGGCCGATCAGCGCACCGGGATCTGGGGTGGCACGACCGCTGAGCAGCGCAGCCGCATCCGCCTCGGGGCATCCCGGGCGTCGTCGACGCAGCGACGTCGCGCGGCCGTCGCGGGGGCTTCCGGTGCAGCGGTGGGGCCGGACCGCAGCCATGAAGCCACGGCCGATCTCGAGCGGGCGGTCGGCTGACGTCCAGCCGGCCGGCGGCGGCCGCGAGCACCTCGGCGGCGTGAACCGCGACGCCCCCCGACCGTGCCGCCCCCGACGGCGAGGTCGACATCCGGGTTCGCTAGCGTCCCGTTGGCCGCAACGGACGACGATGGGAAGGGGTGATGGTGGCGCAGAACACCCTGCCCTTCGACCCGATCGCTCAAGCTCGCCGGCGGTGGGAGGACGAGGGCTGGGGTGACGCCGCGGCGGGCATGGCGGCGGTGACGTCGATCATGCGGACGCAGCAGCTGCTGATGCGACGCATCGACGAGCAGCTGCGCGACCTCGAGCTCCCCTTCGCCCGGTACGAGCTGCTGATGTTGCTGGTGTTCAGCCAGCGTGGCGAGCTCCCGCTGTCGGTGATCGGCAGCCGCCTCCAGGTCCATCCGGCCAGCGTCACCAGTGCGGTGGACCGCCTGGAGCGTCAGGGCCTGGTGCGGCGGGTCCCCCACGAGACGGATCGTCGGACCAAGCTGGCGGAGCTCACCGCGGCCGGGCGCTCGCTCGCCCTCACCGCGTCCGAGCGGCTCAACAAGACGGTCTTCGCCGATCCCGGCCTGCCCCCGGAGGAGGGCGAGACCTTGAACGAGATCCTGCGTGGTCTGCGGCACCGCGCCGGGGACTTCTGAACTCGGAGGATGCTGGCTGCGGCACCCGCGCCAGCGGACAGTAGGGGTTGCGCTGACGGCGCCCGTGAGAGAAACTACGACGTCCAACTATCTGACGTCAAATGAAATGCGGTCCGAGGAGTCAGGGATGGAGCACGCCACCGACGATCAACCCAGGCCGCAGCATCCGGTGCGGTTCGTGACCGCGGCGAGTCTGTTCGACGGGCATGACGCGGCGATCAACATCATGCGTCGGATCCTGCAGTCCCAGGGCGCCGAGGTGGTCCACCTCGGCCACGACCGGGGCGTTGACGAGGTCGTCACGGCCGCGCTCCAGGAGGACGCCCAGGGAGTGGCGATGAGCTCCTACCAGGGCGGGCACGTGGAGTACTTCACCTACCTCGTCGAGCAGCTCCGCGACCGCGGCGCCGGGCACGTCAAGGTCTACGGCGGCGGCGGCGGAGTGATCGTGCCCGAGGAGATCGCCCTGCTGCACGAGCGTGGCGTGGCGCGGATCTTCTCGCCGGCCGACGGCCAGAAGCTCGGGTTGCCCGGGATGATCGCCGAGATGGTGGCAGCCTGCGACGTGCAGCTGCCGGTGGACGACCTCGAGGTGGAGGCGCTGCTGGCCGGCGACGACGCCGCCCTGGCCCGGACGTTGACCGCGATCGAGACCGGCCGTGCCCCGGCGCGGCTGCTGGACGCGGTCCGCGCAGCGGCCACGGACCGCTCGGTCCCGGTGCTGGGGATCACCGGGACCGGTGGCGCGGGGAAGTCGTCGTTGACCGATGAACTGGTCCGCCGGTTCCGCCGCGACCGGGAGGACAAGCTCAAGCTCGCGGTGCTGGCCATCGACCCGTCGCGGCGGCGAGGTGGTGGGGCGCTGCTCGGCGACCGCATCCGGATGAACACGATCACCCCGGGCCGCGTCTTCTTCCGCTCGATGGCGACCCGGCTGGCCGAGGGTGGGCTGCCGGAGCACCTCGACGACGCGATCGCGGCGTGCAAGGCGTCCGGCGCCGACCTGGTGATCGTGGAGACGCCGGGTATCGGGCAGGGCGACGCCGGCATCGTGCCCTTCGTCGATACGGCCCTGTACGTGATGACCCCGGAGTTCGGTGCGGCGTCGCAGCTGGAGAAGATCGACATGCTCGACTTCGCCGACGTCGTGGCGATCAACAAGTTCGAGCGGCGTGGAGCCGAGGACGCCCGTCGTGACGTGGCCCGGCAGCTGGTCCGCAACCGGGAGGCCTTCGGGGCCTCGTGGGAGGACATGCCGGTGTTCGGGACCTCGGCGGCGCGGTTCGACGACGACGGGGTCACGGCGCTGTACCAACAACTCGCCGACCTGTTGACCGGCCACGGGCTGGAGCGGGTCGACGGGGTGCTGCCCCGGGTCGACACGCGCACCTCGACCGCCCTGTCGGCGGTGATCGAGCCGGGCCGTGAGCGCTACCTCGCAGAGGTCGCCGAGGTGGTCCGTGGCTACCACGCCCGCACGGTCGAGCAGGCCGAGCTGGTGCGTCGCCACCACGCGCTCGAGCTCGCCCGCGACGAGGTGGTGCCCGTGGCCCAACGGGGTGCCCCGGCCCGGGGCCAGATCGGCACCGACCGCGGTGAGGTGCCCGGAGCCGAGGACGATGCGGTGCTGGCGGCCCTGGACGCGCGGCTCGAGGAGCTGGCGGCCGGCATCGATCCCGAGGTGGACCGGTTGCTGGCCGGCTGGGAGCGGACGGTCGAGGCGTATGCGGGGGAGGAGTACGTCTACACCGTCCGGGACCAAGAGATCCGGGTCCCGTTGACCCGTGAGACGCTGTCGGGCACGAAGGTGCCGCGGGTGGCGCTGCCTCGGCGGTCCGACCCGGGGG
>PWEU01000288.1 GCA_003554005.1 Nitriliruptoraceae bacterium | reverse complement strand
TGCTCGAACAGCCCCTTGAGCGTCTCCCCGGCCGAGGACAGGGCCTGCCCCGGGGTGAGCGACCCGTCGGTCTGCACGTCGAGGATCAGCTCGTCGTAGTTGGTCATCTGCTCCACGCGGGGGGGCTCCACCCGGTAAGCGACCCGACGGATCGGGCTGAAGACGGAGTCGATCGCGATGACGCCGATCGGGTCAGAGGAGCGCTTGTTGGTGTCGGAGGGGACGTAGCCGCGGCCACGCTCGACGGTGAGGTACATCTCGAGGTGCCCGTTGGCGTTCAGGGTCGCGATGTGGAGGGCCTCGTTGACGACCTCGACCTGGGAGGGCGCGAAGATGTTCTCCGCGGTCAGCACACCGGGGCCGTCACCACCGAGGAAGATCTCCACCGGCTCGTCGGACTCCGAGCGGACCACGAGGTCCTTGATGTTGAGGATGATGTCGGTGACATCCTCCTTGACGCCCTCGATGGCCGAGAACTCGTGGAGGACCGACCCTCCTTCCGGGCCCGCGGCCTGCGCGGAGGTGAAGCGGATCCGGGTGACGGCAGCGCCGGGCACGGAGCTGAGCAGCGTGCGGCGCAGCGAGTTCCCGATCGTGTAGCCGAACCCCGGCTCCAGCGGCTCGATGCGGAACCGCGAGCGGGTGCCGTCCTCGAGCACCTCCTCGCTGAGGCGGGGGCGGTAGGCGATGAAGGGCGATCCGGACTGGGTCTCGCCCAGCTCCATCGCGCCATCCTCGTCGTAGAAACCGAAGTCGGACATCGGTGCTCCTGCTCGAGATGTTCGGTGGGGACGTCCCCCCAACCACGCACCACCCTCGTTCCCGGGGCCCTCGGTGGTGCGTCCGTCGACCGCGTCCGGCGTCCCGGGGCCGGAAGCGGGCCGCGGGCGGGCGCCCGCAGCGTGGTGGATGCTGGTGTCCACCGTCCCCGCCGTGCCGTGGGTGACGGCCGGAAGGCGACGGTGGGTGGTGGACGGCACGGCAGCGGCCCCGCTCGGGACCGCCGCACGTCGCCCGGGTCCTACTTGGAGTACAGCTCGACGATCGCCTGCTCGGAGACCGGCGCGTCGATCTGGGTCCGGACCGGGAGGTCGTTGACGGTCACCTTGAAGGCGTTGGCGTCGCTGGAGAGCCAACCCGGCACCTCGCGGCTGCCGAAGACCTCCAGGGAGCCGAGGACCGCCTGGGACTCACGGGCCCGGTTTCGGATCTCGATCACGTCACCCGGCTTGACCCGGAACGACGGCACGCTGGTCGCCTTGTTGTTGACCAGCACGTGCTTGTGGCTGACCAGCTGGCGGGACTCGGCACGGCTACGCCCCCACCCCGCCCGGTACAGCACGTTGTCGAGGCGGCGCTCCAGCAGGATGAGCAGGTTCTCACCTGTCCGGCCCTCCTGGCGGTTGGCCTCCTCGTAGTAGCGCCGGAACTGCTTCTCGAGCACGCCGTAGTAGTAGCGGGCCTTCTGCTTCTCACGGAGCTGGAGCAGGTACTCCGACTCCTTGATGCGGCCGCGGCCGTGCTCACCCGGTGGGTAGGGGCGCTTCTCGTAGTTCTTGTCGTTGCCCTTGAGGTCCACGCCGAGTCGGCGGGACTTCTTGGTCATGGGGCCGGTGTAGCGAGCCATGCGTGGTTCCTCTCTCGGTCACCCCCTGGCAGGGGTGCCACGGGAGCGCGTTGCGCGTGGTCGCGGTGGCGCGCTCCGGACCGTCCTCAGTGGACGGCCGGTTCGTCAGGGGCGCGCGCCGTCAGGTACGGCGGCGCTTGGGCGGGCGGCAGCCGTTGTGGGGCACCGGGGTGATGTCCTTGATCGACAGCACCTCGATCCCGGCGGCGGCCAGGGTGCGGATCGCGGTCTCCCGGCCGGCGCCAGGACCCTTGCAGTAGACGTCGACCTTGCGGACGCCGTTCTCGACCGCCGCCTTGGTGGCCTGCTCCGCAGCGATCTGCGCGGCGAAGGGGGTCGATTTCCGCGACCCCTTGAAGCCCGCGTTGCCACCGGTCGACCACGACAGGACGTTGCCCTGGAGGGCGGTGAAGGTGATGATCGTGTTGTTGAAGGTCGCCTTGATGTGGGCCTGCGCGTGCATCACGTTCTTGCGCTCGCGCTTGCGGCCCCGTTGCCTGTTCTGCGCCATCGGTGTCAGCTCCTGGGGTTCAGCCCTTGCGGGTCGGCTTGCGGATGCCGCCGACCGCGCGCTTGGGGCCCTTGCGGCTGCGGGCGTTGGTGTGGGTGCGCTGGCCCCGGACGGGCAGGCCGAGACGGTGCCGGACCCCCTGGTAGGAGCCGATCTCGATCTTGCGCTTGATGTTGTTGGCCACCTCACGCCGGAGGTCACCCTCGACGCGGTACTCGTTCTCGATGTGGACGCGCAGGCGCTGCACCTGTTCGTCGGTGAGGTCACGGACCCGCGTGTCGGGATCCACCTCGGCGGCCTGCAGCGTCTGCTCCGCACGGGTGCGGCCGACGCCGTAGATGTAGGTCAGGGCGATAACCGCGCGCTTCTCGCGCGGGATGTCGACGCCTGCGATGCGTGCCATGGTCGACCTCCTCAGCCCTGCCGCTGCTTGTGGCGGGGGTTCTCGCAGATCACACGCACGGCACCACGCCGGCGGATGATCTTGCACTTGTCACACTGCTTCTTCACGGACGGGTGAACCTTCACGTCCGCCCCTCCTCGGCTGATCCCGATGACCCGGGTGGTCACCGGCGGCGCGGGGGCTGCGTCCCTCGCTCCGGGGCCACTCCCCTGACCTCCTGGGCTGGTCATGGACCAGTGCTGGAGCGGGGGGCTTCGAGCGCGTCACCGGGTCCGGGCATCCACCCGGTCTCGGGTGGGGGCGCGGATCGGTACCGGCCGGCCGTGTCGACGTCACGCGGGTGCGTGCGTCGGATGCAGCATCCCCGGGCCGCGGCCGCGGGATGCGTTGTCGGTCGGGGTCGTCTACGAACCTCTGCCGGCGTCGAGGCAGCACGCCGGCGCCGTAGGGACCCGACAGGTCACTTGTAGCGGTAGGTGATCCGACCGCGGGACAGGTCGTAGGGAGAGAGCTCGACGACGACCTTGTCGCCCGGGAGGATCCGGATGTAATGCATCCGCATCTTCCCGCTGATGTGGGCGAGGACGTTGTGCCCGTTCTCCAGCTCCACACGGAACTGCGTGTTCGGGAGGGCCTCCGTCACGGTGCCCTCCACCTGGATGGACTCTTCCTTCTCTGCCACGCCGACTCCGGGTCGAGGTACCTGTGTGGTCACCATCACGTGGACCGAACGACGCGACACAGAGGTGCCGGCCCCGGGAACGGGGGGAGGTCCAGGGGCGCGCACTGCCAGCACCGAGGTGGAAGGCCACGCGTCCGCGACGTGATGACGCCCTGCCGCACGGCAGGGCGTGCACGAAGCGTACCCACACCATGACCTACCCGGCAACCGGGCCCGTGGTCAGTAGGTCGGGACCGCCTCCGAGAGGGGGTGGGCCGGCTCGTCGGACCGGGCGGTGAGCACCCAGGGACCATCCTCGGTGATGGCGACGGTGTGCTCCCAATGCGCGGAGAGCGAACCGTCCTCGGTGACCACGGTCCACTCGTCATCGAGGGTCCGGGTGCGCTCGGTCCCGAGGTTGAACATGGGCTCGATCGCGATGACCCATCCCTTGGTCATCCGCAGACCCTTGCCGGCCCGGCCGTAGTTGGGGACCGAGGGGTCCTCGTGCAGCGCCCGACCGATGCCATGGCCCACGTACTCACGAACGACGCCGTCCCCGTCCTCCGAGGCGACCGCCTCGACCGCGGCGCCGACGTCGCCCAACCGGTTGCCGTGGCGCGCCTGCTCCAACCCCCGCCACATCGCGTTGCGGGTCTGGCGCACCAGACGGCGTACCTCCGGGGAGGCGGCGTCCTCACCGCCGACGACCAGCGTGGTGGCCGAGTCGCCGTGGAAGCCCTCGACGATCGCGCCGCAGTCGATGGAGATCACGTCGCCCTCTTCGAGGACCACGTCGGCCGAAGGGATGCCGTGGACGATCTGGTCGTTGGGCGAGGTGCACAGCGTGGCGGGGAACCCGCGGTAGCCCTTGAACGACGGGATCGCCCCGGACCCAACGATGACCTTCTCGGCGATCCGGTCGAGGTCGAGGGTGGTCATGCCGGGCCGGAGCAGCGCCATGAGCTCCTCGTGGGCCCGCGCGACGACGGCGCCAGCCTTGGCCATGCGGTCGATCTCGGCCTTGGATTTCTTGATGATCATCGGTGGATCCCTGCTCGCAGTGGCTGCCCGGAGGAGCTGCGTGGCACACCATCCCGGGTGGTGCGCCGCCCTCGGTGGTGGCAGGGTACGCCCATGGCCGGCCCCGACGGGCTGCAGGGGTGGGCCGGCCACGGGGGGGCGAACACCCCGGCTGGGTCGTTGGCGCTCAGCGCAGGGTGTCGAGGATCGCGGTGGCCGAGGCGAACACCTCGTCCGGTGTCCCTGTCGCCTCGATGTCGCGCAGCAGCCCCCGCTCCCAGTAGAAGTGCTCCAGCGGCTCGGTCTGGGCGGTGTAGACCTCCAGCCGGTTGCGGACGACCTCCTCGGTGTCGTCGTCACGCTGGACCAGCGCACCGCCGCAGTCATCGCAGCGGGACTCGTCGCTCGGAGGGTCGAACACGAGGTGGAAGATCCGCCCGCACTGGGAGCAGGTCCGTCGTCCGGTCAGACGCACGATGACCTCGTCGTTCGGTACCGACAGTCGGAGCACCGCGTCCAGGGCCGCCTCGTGCTCGACCAGCAGGTGCTCCAGCGCTTCGGCCTGGGGCACGGTCCTGGGGAACCCGTCGAACAGGAAGCCCTTGGCGGCGTCCGGCTCACGCAGACGGTCGCCGACCATCCGCATCACCAGCTGGTCCGGTACCAGCTCGCCAGCGTCCATGTAGGTCTTGGCTTCCAACCCGAGGTCGGTCTCCGCGCGGACGTTGGCGCGCAGGATGTCGCCCGTCGAGATGTGAGGGATGGTGTAGGCCTCGGCGATGCGCGAGGCCTGGGTTCCCTTCCCCGCTCCGGGTGGGCCTAGAAGGATGATCCGCACGTCGCTCCCTCCGTCGCTCCCCCGGCGTCTCCGGGAGGAGCAGGCGCCGTCCACCTCGCCGGACGGCACCGGCGATGCGTGGGTTGCTCAGCGCAGGAACCCTTCGTAGTTGCGCTGCATCAGTTGGCTCTCGATCTGTTGGTTGGTCTGCAGTGCGACCCCGACCATGATCAGCAGGCTGACCCCGCCGAGCGGGAAGGCCCCGATGTTGCCGACCGCCAGCAGGATGAACGGCAGGACGGCGACCGTCGCCAGGTACAGCGACCCGGGCAGGGTGATACGGGTCAGGACCTTGTCGAGGTACTCCGCGGTCTGGCGACCGGGGCGGATCCCGGGGATGAAACCGCCATAGCGCTGCATGTTGTCCGCGACCTCGACGGGGTTGAAGGTGATCGCGCTGTAGAAGTAGGCGAAGAAGATCGTCAGGATCGCGAACACCAGGATGAACACCCAGGAGGTCGCGTCGGAGAGGTACTCCGTGGTCCAGTTGATGAAGGCCTGGTTCCCGGTCAGCTGTGCGGCGAGGCCGGGCAGGTACATCAGCGACGAGGCGAAGATCACGGGGATCACGCCGGACTGGTTCACCTTCAGCGGGATGTAGGTCGACTGTCCCCCGTAGCTGCGGCGACCCACCTGGCGGCGGGCGTACTGCACGGGGATGCGGCGCTGACCCATCTCCATGAACACCACGGCCACGGTCAGCACCATGCCCATCAACAGGACACCGACGACCCACTCCCATCCGTTCTGGGTGCGGACGATGAACAGCTGGGAGGGGAATTGGCTGACGATCGAGATGTAGATCAGGATCGACATCCCGTTGCCGATCCCCCGGGCGGGGATGAGCTCACCGAGCCACATCACCAGTGTCGTCCCGGCGGTCAGGGTCAGCACGGCGATGATGACCGTGCCGGTCCCGGCTCCGGGCATGACGATGGCGTCGAAGGCGACCCCGTTGCGCGCCAGCGTCACCAGCCCCGTGGACTGCAGCAGTGCCAGACCGACGGTGCCGTACCGGGTGTACTGGGTGATCTTGCGACGCCCCTGCTCCCCCTCGCGCTTGAGCTCCTCGAGCTTGGGGATCACCACGGCCAGCAACTGCATGATGATGCTGGCGGTGATGGAGGGCATGATCCCCAGAGCGAAGATCGCCATCTGCTGCAGGGCGCCGCCGGAGAACACGTTGATGATGCCGACGATGGCCCCGGCCTGCTGACCACCGGTGGCCTCACGCAGGATGCCGAGGTCGACGCCCGGCACCGGGATCCAGCCGCCGATCCGGTAGATGGCGATGATGCCCAACGTGAACAGCAGCTTGCGCCGCAGGTCGGGGATCTTGAAGGCGTTGACGAACGCGCGGAGCATAGGGTCCTCGGGGCGTCGTGATGGACGATGCTAGCGGGTCGGGCCCCGCACGACCTCGCGCGACGTGCGCGAACCGAGCGGGGCCCGATGGGAGGGTGCTGCGGTACTCAGGCGACGGTGCCTCCGGCGGCGATGACCTTCTCCCGCGCGGTGGCGGTGATGGCGTCGACGTCGACGGTGAGCGCCTTGGTCAGCTCGCCGTGCCCGAGGACCTTCACCGGACGCTTCTTCCTGACCAGCCCTCTGGCGGTCAGCGACTCGACCGTGACCTCGTCGCCAGCCTCGAAGGCGTCCTCGAGGCGCGCCACGTTGATGACGGCGTAGACGCCCTTGTTGGGGTTGTTGAAGCCGGGCAGCTTGGGCTGACGTCGCACGAGCGGCACCTGGCCGCCCTCGAAGTTCTCCGGGACGCTGCCCCGGGCGCCGGTGCCCTTGGTACCGCGACCGGCGGTCTTGCCGCCACGGCCGCGGTCACCCCGGGCGACCCGCTTGCGGTCGGTCTTGGCACCCTCGGCTGGCTTGAGGTGGTGCAGCTTGATCGTCACGACGGGACCTCCTCGGTGCTGTCGACGTCGACCTCCTCGAAGCTGACGAGGTGCGGGACCTTGCGCAGCATCCCGCGGATCTCGGGGCGGTCCGGCTGCACGACCGTGTGCCGGATGCGCCTGAGGCCGAGGGAGGCCACGGTGGCGCGCTGGTCGGCGGGGCGGCCGATCAACGAGCGGGTCTGGGTGATCCTCAGATGGGTCGCCATCACTGACCTCCACCGCGCATCGTCTCGACCATCGCCTTCGGCGCGACGTCCTCGAGCGACTTGTCCCGTAGGGCGGCGATGTCGTGGGCCGAGCGCTGGGACTTCAGCCCCGCGACCGTGGCGTGGACGACGTTGATCGGGTTCGCGGTCCCGAGCGACTTGGCCAGCAGATCCTGGATCCCCGCCGCTTCGATCACGGCGCGAACCGGACCACCGGCGATGACCCCGGTACCGGGAGCGGCCGGCTTGAGCATGACGCGACCGGCGCCGGCGCGACCCACCACGGGGTGCACGGTCGTGTTGCCGACCATGGGCACCTTGAAGAAGTTCTTCTTCGCCTCCTCGACGCCCTTCTGGATGGCCGACTGCACCTCCTTGGCCTTGCCGTGCCCGACGCCGACCATCCCCTTGCCGTCGCCGACGACGACCAGGGCGGTGAACTGGAACCGCCGGCCACCCTTGACGACCTTGGAGACCCGGTTGATGGAGACGACGCGCTCGTCGTACTGCTCGCGATCCTGCCCGCGGCCACCGCCGCGCTTGTCGTCGCGACCACGCCCGCCGCGCCCAGGACCGCCGGAGCGGTTGTTGGCTGCCATGTTGCTACTCCTTGTGGTCCGCCCTCGTAGGGCGGCACCGTCAGAACTCGAGTCCGGCCTCGCGGGCACCGTCGGCCAGCGCAGCGACGCGGCCGGCGTACCGGTTCCCGCCCCGGTCGAACACGCAGGTGGTGATGCCCGCCGTCGTGGCGCGCTCACCGATCGCGGTCCCGACCTGCCGGGCGACGCCGGTCTTGCCGTCGTCACCCTTGGTGACGCCGCCCTCCAGAGAGGAGGCCGCCGCCAGGGTGTGACCGGCGACGTCGTCGATCAGCTGGGCGTAGATGTGGTCGTTGCTGCGGTACACCGACAGGCGCGGTTTGGTCGCCGTGCCGGTGATGCGCTTGCGGGCGCGCAGCTGCCGGGAACGGCGGGCGACGCGCTTCTTGCTCGGGTCCATCGCTGTGCTCCTCGTACGTGCCACCCCTACCGGCCGTGCCTGGTGCACGGCCGCTGGGCGGCCACGAGCCCGCGGGTTGCGGGCGGCGGCGCCGGGCTACGGCACCGCTGGATGGTCGGGGACGGGACGATAGGGGACGACGTCGGGGCCGGATCGCTGGGATCAGCGACCGGCGGCCTTTCCGGCCTTGCGGCGGATGACCTCACCCTCGTACTTGATGCCCTTGCCCTTGTAGGGCTCCGGCGGGCGGACCTTGCGGATGTTGGCGGCGACCTGGCCGACGAGCACCTTGTCGATGCCGCTGACCTCGACCCTGGTCGGGACGGGCACCTTGAAGGAGATCCCCTCGGGCGCCTCGATCACCACCGGGTGAGAGAAGCCGACCTGGAGCTCGAGGTCCGAACCCTTCGGGGCCGCGCGGTAGCCGACCCCCACCAGCTCGAGGGCCTTGGCGTAGCCCTCGGTGACGCCGGTGATCATGTTGGCGACGAGGGTACGGACCAGACCCCAGCGCGCACGTTCGTCGCGCGAATCGCCGGCGGGAGCGACCACGATCGCCCCGTCCTCGTCGCGCGAGAGCACGACGCCTTCGGGCATGGTCTGGGACAACTCGCCCTTCGGCCCCTTGACACGGACGCTCAGACCATCGAGGTCGCCCTCCACGCCGCTGGGCACGGGGACGGGCAGCTTTCCGATGCGTGACATGGTGGCTCCTGGACTACCAGACGTACGCGAGGACCTCGCCGCCACGGCCGTCCTTGCGGGCGGTGCGGTCGGTCATGAGGCCGGCGTTGGTGGACAGGATCGCGACGCCGAGTCCGCCGAGGACCCGGGGGATCTCGTCACGCTTGACGTAGACGCGCAGTCCGGGCTTGGAGATGCGACGCAGCCCTGCGACCACGCGTTCACGGTTCGGCCCGTACTTCATCGTGATCGTCAGCGTCGGCTGCGGCTCGGTCTCCTCCACGCTCCACCCGGTGATGTAGCCCTCCTGCTCGAGGATCCTGGCGATGTTCACCTTGATCTTCGACGACGGCATCGAGGTGGTCTCGTGGTAGGCGATCGACGCGTTGCGGACACGCGTGAGCATGTCGGCGACGGGGTCGGTCATGGTCATGGTGATGTCGCTCCTCGGGGTTGCGCGGACGTCGCCGCGCACTTCCCATCGGTGTTCGTTGCCGCCACCCTCGTGCGGGAGGCCGGTTGCCCGTCAGGGCGTGAGGGGGCGGAGCCCCTGCCGTCGGTTACCAGCTGGCCTTCTTGATGCCCGGCAGTTCGCCGGCGTGGGCCATCTCGCGGAAGCACACGCGGCACAGACGGAACCGCTTGTAGACCGCTCGCGGGCGGCCGCACCGCTCGCACCGGGTGTAGTTCTGGACGTCGTGCTTCGCGCCGCGCTTGACGGCTGCGATCTTGGACTTCTTCGCCATGGTCTCAGTCCTCCTGGCCGCGGGCGAACGGGAAGCCGTACGCCTCGAGCAGCGCACGGCCGCCCTCGTCGTCGTCGGCGGTGGTGACGATCGTGATGTCCATGCCGCGGATGTCATCGACGGAGTCGTAGTCGATCTCCGGGTAGACCAGCTGCTCCACCAGACCGAAGGTGTAGTTCCCGTGGCCGTCGAAGGCGGTCGCCTTCAGGCCCCGGAAGTCGCGGATACGGGGCAGCGCCACCGACAGCGTCCGGTCGAGGAACTCCCACATCCGGTCACCGCGCAGGGTGACCTTGACACCGATCGGCATGCCCTCGCGCAGCTTGAACCCGGCGATGGACTTCCGCGCCCGGTTGACGCGAGGCTTCTGGCCGGTGATGGTCGTGAGGTCCGTCATCGCGCCCTCGAGCGCCTTCGCGTCACCGACCGCTTCACCGAGCCCGATGTTGACGACGATCTTCTCGAAGCTGGGCACCTGCATGCTGTTGGTGATACCCAACCGCTCCTTCAACGCCGGTGCGATCTCGTCGCGGTAGCGCTGCTTGAGCCTCGGCATCGCCGGTGCCGTAGCCGTGGGGGTCTCGCTCATCTGGGTGGTTCCTCCTCGCCGTGGTGTCGACCCGCCGGCACCCGACCGTGCTGCTGGGCGGGTGTGGCGCTGATCCCGCGTCCCTGGGGCGGGCCGACCGGCGTCGTGGTGGTGGTGGTGGCGGTGGCGGGTGGTGCCGTTCTCAGGCGCTAGAAGGTGCTGTCGCAGCGCTTGCAGCTGCGGACCTTGCTGCGTCGGTCGCCCTCGGTCTCGTACACGAACCCGACCCGGGTCGGCTCGTCGCAGGAGGGACAGATCGGCTGCACGTTGGACACGTGGATGGGGGCCTCGGTCTCGATGATGCCGACACCCTGGCCGCCACCGCGCTCCTGCTGGATGCGCTCGTGCTTCTTGACGTAGTTGACGCCCTCGACGAGCACCTTGTCCCGATCGAGGTACACCTTGACCACACGGCCCGAGCGACCGGCGTCCTTGCCGGTGATCACCTTGACCTGGTCGTCCTTGCGGATGCGATGCATCACAGCACCTCCGGGGCGAGCGAGATGATCCGCATGAACCGCTGGTCACGCAGCTCGCGGGCGACGGGACCGAAGATGCGGGTCCCCCGCGGCGTGCCGTCGGGACGGATGATCACGCAGGCGTTGTCGTCGAAGCGGACGTAGGACCCGTCGGGACGGCGGCGCTCCTTGGCGGTGCGCACGACGACACAACGGACGACCTCGCCCTTCTTGACGTTCGAGTTGGGGATGGCGTTCTTGACCGTGCCGACGAACACGTCGCCGACGGACGCGTACCGGCGGCCGGAGCCACCGAGCACGCGGATGGCGAGCACCTCGCGCGCTCCCGAGTTGTCCGCGACCTTCAGCCGCGATTCGGTCTGGATCATCGTTCTCTCTCTGTGTCGTCACTCTTCACCGAGCGACCCTCGAGCCTGCCGGGTGGCCCACCGGGGTGGGCGGGAATCACTTGGCGCGCTCGACGATGCCGGCCAGCCGCCACCGCTTGAGCTTGGAGACGGGGCGTGTCTCCGCGATCCGCACCGTGTCACCGACGCCGGCCTCGTTGGCCTCGTCGTGGACGTGGTACCTCTTGGACCGCGTCACGGTCTTGGCGTAGAGCGGGTGGGTGGTGCGGCGCTCGACGCGGACGATGATCGTCTTGTCCTGGACGTCGGAGACGACCACTCCCTGGCGCTCCTTGCGGGTGTTGCGTTCGGTCGTGTCTGCCATGATCAGGCCTCGTTCTCGCGGGCGGCCGCGATGTCGCGCTCACGCATCACGGTCAGGACACGAGCGATCTCGCGCTTGCCCTCCTTGATGCGTCGCGGGTTGTCGAGCTGGCCGGTGACGACCTGGAAGCGGAGGTTGAACAGCTCCTCCTTGCCCTCGTCCAGCTTGAGACGGAGCTCGTCGTCGGGCAGCTCACGCAGTTCGGTCGCGGTCATCATTCGCCGCCCTCCTCGCGCGTGACGAACTTGGTCTTGACGGGGAGCTTGTGGGATGCCTTGCGCATCGCCTCACGAGCGAGCTCCTCGTCGACCCCGGACAGCTCGAACATGATCCGTCCGGGCTTGACGGGAGCGACCCAGTGGTCGGGTGCGCCCTTGCCGGAGCCCATGCGGGTCTCGAGCGGCTTCCGGGTGATGGAGCGGTCAGGGAAGATCGTGATGCGGACCTGCCCTCCCCGCTTGATGGCGCGGGTGATGGCGATACGCGCGGACTCGATCTGTCGCGCGGTGATCCCCCCGGGGGTGGTGGCCATCAGGCCGTAGTCACCGACGTAGACCTGGGTGTGCCCCTTGGACATACCCTTCAACGGCCGCGGGCGGTGCTGCTTGCGGTGCCGGACGCGCTTGGGTGCGAGCATCAGGCGTCACCGTCCTTGTCGTCGGTGTCGGCCTCGGGCGCAGCGGCGTCGGGGGTGGCGGGCCGTTCGGTGGGCGCCTCGGGGGCGTCCTCACCGGCGACCTGCTCCACCGACATCGCGCCGGACTGCGGCGGTGCCGACTCGGTCGTGGCGGGGGTGTCGTCGCTGGCGGGCGTCTGCCCGGTCTCCGACACCGAGGTGGGGGCGGGGGCCGGCGCGTTCGACGAGTCGACCGCCGGTTGCTCCGTTGCCGCGGCATCGGTCGCCGGCGCAGCCTCGGCCGCTGGCGCCGACTCGGTCGCCGGCGCAGCCTCGGCCGTCTCCGGCTTGGGCTCGGGCTTCGGGCGCGATCCGACGCCGGTGACCTTCTTGGCCACGCTCGCCGCCTTGCGGGCCGACTTGCGACGCGGCCGGTCCTCGACGCTGCGACCCTCGGACAGCGCCTTGGCGCGCTCCATCGCCCGCTGGGCCTCGGCTTCCTCACCGGAGCCGATCTGGTCACCGGTGTAGACCCAGCCCTTCACGCCGATGCGGCCGTAGGTCGTGCGCGCCTCGTCGAAGCCGTAGTCGACCTTGGCGCGCAGGGTGTGGAGCGGGACCCGGCCCTCGCGGTACCACTCGGTCCGGCTCATCTCGGCGCCACCGAGGCGGCCACCGACCTGGATCCGGATGCCCTTGGCCCCCGCCTTCATCGCCGACTGCACCGCCCGGCGCATGGCGCGACGGAAGGACACGCGACCGCGCAACTGCTCGGCGACGTTGAAGGCGACCACCTGGGCGTCGAGTTCGGGGTTCTTGATCTCGATGATGTTGAGCTTGACCTTCTTCGAGGTCAGCTTCTCGAGATCCGACCGGATCGCGTCCGCCTCGGCACCACGCCGTCCGATGACGATGCCCGGGCGCGCCGCCTGGACGGACACCTCGACGTTGTCGCGGGTACGGGTGATGTCGATGCGGCTGACGCCGGCGTGACGGACCCGCTCCCGGATGTAGGCGCGCACCCGGTCGTCCTCGTGGAGGGACGCGGCGTAGGACTTCTTGTCCGCGATCCACCGGGACTTCCAGTCCGTGGTGACACCGAGGCGGAAGCCGTAGGGGTTGACCTTCTGACCCATATCAGTTCTCCTCCGCTGGCGTGACCACGACGGTGATGTGGCTGGTCCGCTTGCGGATGCGGTAGGCACGGCCCAGCGCACGTGGCTGGTAGCGCTTGAGCGTGGGACCTTCGTCGGCGAACGCCTGATCGACGTACAGCTCGTCGGGGTCCAGATCGTCGTTGTTCTCGGCGTTGGCGATCGCGGAGTTCAGGACCTTGAGCAACGGCTCGGCCGCGCCCTTGTCCGCGAACTGCAGGATGCGCTTCGCCTCGTCGACGTGCTCCCCGGCGATGAGCCGCGTGAGCTGGCGCACCTTGGTGGGGCTGACACGCACGTACTTGGCGGTCGCCTTGACCTTGGTTGTCATCGTGAGCTCCTAGCGGCGCTTGACGCCCTGCTTCTCACCGGCACCGCCCCACTTGATGGCGCGGGTCGGGGCGAACTCGCCGAGCTTGTGGCCGACCATGGACTCGGTGACGTAGACGGGCACGTGCTTGCGCCCGTCGTGGACGGCGAGGGTGTGGCCGACCATCTCCGGGAAGATGGTGGAACGGCGCGACCAGGTCTTGATGACCTTCTTCGTGCCGGCCTCGTTCTGCGCTTCCACCTTCTTCATCAGGTGGTCGTCGACGAACGGGCCCTTCTTCAAGCTGCGTGGCATCTGTCAGCCCTCCATGGATCCGACCCGGATCGCGGTCGTAAGCCGCCGGTGGCGGCGGGCGC
>PWEU01000085.1 GCA_003554005.1 Nitriliruptoraceae bacterium | reverse complement strand
GCCAAGCACCTCGGCCACGGGTTCGACATCCACGGCGGCGGGCTCGACCTGGTGTTCCCCCACCACGAGAACGAGATCGCCCAGCACGAGGCCGCCCACGGCGACACCTTCGCCCGGTACTGGGTGCACAACGGCATGGTCCAGATGGGCACGGAGAAGATGTCCAAGTCCGTGGGCAACGTCGTGGCCTTGGAGCAGGCGCTGGCGGACTGGGGTGTGGGGCCGCTGCGGGTCTGGTACCTGTCGGCCCAGCACCGCACGCCGCTGACCTTCGACACCGAACGGCTGCGTGACGCCATGACCGTCCACCAGCGCTTCACGACCTTCCTGCGTTCGGCACGCCGCGCCGCCGGCGAGGTCGCGCCCGACGCCGAGGTGGCCGCGCCCCACGTCGCGGCCTTCCGGGCGGCCATGGACGCCGACCTCAACGCCCCGGTGGCCGTCGCGGCGCTGCACGAGCTGGTCGGCGCCGGCAACGAACTGCTCCCCGCCGCGGAGCGCGGCGACGCCACAGCACAGGCGGCGGTGACAGCGCTCGCCGACACCCTGACCGAACTCGGCGACGTCGTGCTGGGGCTCCACCTCGAGGAGGCGTTGTCGGATGCGGCCGGTCTGGAGCGGCAGCTGGCCGTCCTCGTCGAGTCGCTGCTGGAGCAGCGCGCCGCCGCCCGTGCGGCCAAGGACTTCGCCACCGCCGACGCGATCCGTGACCAGCTGACCGCAGCCGGCGTGGTCGTCGAGGACCGTCGTGACGGGGTGCGCTGGTACTTCGACTCGACGTCGGCGGCGGTCGGGTGAGCGGTCGTCGCTCGGGTGGCCCTCGCGGTGGAGCGCGCGGTGGAGCACGCGGTGGAGCGCGCGGTGGAGCGCGCGGTGGAGCGCGCGGTCCCCGTGAACCGGGCACCCGAGGCGCGAACCCCCGCCCGGCGCCACCCGCCGATCACCGCCTGGTCGGTGGGGTCCACCCCGTCCGCGAGCTGCTGCGCGCCGGTGGTGAGGTGCGTGAGCTCCTGCTCGCCAGCGGCCGGGAGCCGGATGCTGCGACCTCGGAGCTACTGGAGCTGGCGCGAGCGGCCGGGGTCAGGGTCCGCACGGTCGAGCGAAGCCAGCTCGACGACGCGACCGATGGGCTCGTGCACCAGGGGGTGGTGGCGGTCGCCCCGCCCTTCTTCACGGTCACCTTGGCGCAGGTTCTCGAGCGGGCCGCCACCGTTGGCGAGCCCCCGTTGCTCGTCGCGTTGGACGGGGTGACCGATCCCCACAACCTCGGTTCCATCGCGCGGACCGCGGAGGCGGTCGGGGCCCACGGGCTGCTACTCCCGGGCCGACGGACCGCGAGCGTCACCGCGGTGGTGGAGAAAGCCGCGGCGGGCGCGCTGGCGCATCTGCCGGTCGCCGAGGTGGGCAACCTGGTCCGCGCGCTCGGCCAGCTGGGTGAGGCCGGCGTGTGGTCGATCGGACTGGACGGCGACGCCGAGGTGGCGCTCGCGGACCATCCCTTGGCGGGTGAGGCGTGCGTGCTGGTCGTGGGGGCTGAGGGTGCCGGGTTGTCCCGCCTCACGCGTGAGCGGTGCGACGCGCTGGTGCGGCTCCCGATGCGCGGGCACGTCGGCTCCCTCAACGCCTCCGTGGCCGCGGCGGTCGCGCTGTACGAGCTGCGCCGCCAGCGCGAGCTGCGCTGAGCCCTCGGTCATGCTCCCGGGTCCTGAGCTGACCGCGAGCGCGACCCGGGTCCCGTTCACCCTCATTGGGTGAAGCTGGCGACCCACTCCGGCCGTAAGTTTCCGCGCGTGATCGTCCCGCACGTGGACGAATGACCAAAGGGAGTCGCATGGATGAGCTGATGCAACGACTCAAGAGCGTGGGCCTCGACGACGGGAAGGCCGCAGAGGTCCTCGAGACCGTCAAGGGCTTCCTCAAGGAGAAGATGCCGGAGCCGATCGCCAGCCAGCTCGACGGCATCATGTCGGGCGACATGTCGTCGCTGTCGAGCCTGACGGACAGCCTCCCCGGTGGGGAAGCGACCAAGGGGCTCGGGGACAAGCTGAAGGGCATGCTCGGCAGCTGAACCCACCGGGTACGGCGAGAAGCAGCGGGATACCGCTGCTTCTCGCCGTTGATGGCCCCGATGCGGCCCCGGGAGCTGATCTGGCCGCGAGAAGCAGCCGGATACCGCTGCTTCTCACATGAGGCGAGGGACGCGCGGCGAGGCCGGCGTCAGGCGTGCAGGGCGAGGGACGCGCGGCGAGGCCGGCGTCAGGCGTGCAGGGCGAGGGACGCGCGGCGAGGCCGGCGTCAGGCGTAGACCGGCCACACCTGCGCGGTGACGTGCTCGTAGACCACCGAGGTCTCCAGCCGGGCTACCTCGTCGCGGGTGGTGAACGCGGCCAGCGCCAGGTCGCGCAGGTGGTCGGTGTCGCGCACGGCCACGTGCACGAGGAAGTCCACGGCGCCAGTGAGGTGGGTGACGGCCACCACCTCCGGTTGCGCGAGGGCGTGATCGCGGAAGGCGATCACCGCGTCCCGTGAGTGCCGTTGCAGGTGGACCTGGATGATGGCCTGCAGGCCGATCCCGATCGCGCTCGGTTCCACCTCGGCGTGGACCCCGCGCAGCACCCCGGTAGTGAACAGTCGTCGGACACGTTCGTGGGTCGCCGAGGTGGACAGCGATACCGCCGCGGCGAGCTCTTTGATGGTGCGCCGACCATCCTCCTGCAGTGCGCGTACCAGGCCAACATCTGTCCGGTCGAGTGCCACCATGGGGGCGCCTTTCCGGGAACCTTCCGGTTGCTCCGATCGGAGTCCGCGGAGGATACTGGGGGTACGGCGCAACGTGGCGCCGGCGTCGCAACCTCGGGCCGTCGTGGCCACGTGCTCCGTGAGGCTGGGCAGCACCGGCCCGGCGATCGAGTGGGAGGGCGGCGCCATGGCAGCCATGGAAGGCATCGAGACCACGGTCGTCCATGGTGGCCGGCAGGACCTCCGCCGCCTCGGCGTCCACGCGCCGCCGTTGGACCGGTCGACGACCTACCCCGTCCGCACGCTGGCCGAGGGCACGGAGGACCTCGACCACATGGCCGAGGGGGGCGGGGTCCCGCACCACTCGCCGATCTACGCCCGCCTCTTCAACCCCACCGT
>PWEU01000028.1 GCA_003554005.1 Nitriliruptoraceae bacterium | reverse complement strand
CGGTCCGGACCCGCGTGACTGGCCCGCGGTCCTGGCCGCAGCCGACGGGACCACCGTCGACCTCCACATGTGGGGTGGCTCGACCGAGATCAACGCCTTCGTCGACGAGGTGTACGGGCCGGCGTTGGCCGAGCTCGGCGTGGAACTGAACCGCGTCCCCGTGGCCGACACCGCCGACGCGGTCAACGTCGTGCTCGGTGAGCTCGAGGCCGGGCGCACCGACCCCGGCTCGGGGGTGATCGACCTGATCTGGTTGAACGGGGAGAACTTCGCCACGATGCGGCAGGCCGACGCGCTCCTGGCCAGCGGCTGGGCCGAGCACCTGCCCAACGCCGCCTTCGTCGACTGGGACGATCCGGCGGTGGCCTTCGACGCGGGCCGGCCCGTGGCGTTCACCACCTCGCCGTGGGGCAGCGCCCAGTTCCAGTTCGTGGCCGACACCGCCCGCACCGCACCGCAGGAGCTGCCCCGCTCTTACGCCGAGCTGGCGGAGTGGATCCGGGCGAACCCCGGCCGGTTCACCTACCCGGCCCCACCGGCCTTCCACGGCACCCGGTTCCTGACCCAGTGGTTCCACGAGCTCGACGGCGACCCCGACGCCTGGGTCGAGGCGTTCGACGAGGACCGCTACACCGAGGTGGCCGCGGAGCTGTTCGCGCTGCTGGAGGAGCTGGCACCGGCCCTGTGGCGTGGGGGAGCGACCTATCCCAACGAGATCGCCGACCTCGACCGGTTGTTCGCCAACGGCGAGGTGGACCTGACCTTCCCCCAGCTCCCGGCCGGGATCGGGGCCAACATCGACGCCGGTGTGCTGCCGGCGACCGCCCGGCCCTTCGTGTTCGACACCGGCACGATCGGTGATCACCACTACCTCGCCATCCCGGTCAACGCCACCGATCCGGCGGCGGCCATGGTGTTCGCGGACCTGGTGCTCGACCCGGTGCGGCAGGCCATCAAGCTCGATCCGGCCAACGGGTGGGGCGACGGCATCGCGGTCTCGCCCGACCGGCTCGACACCGAGCAGCGCGAGGCGATCGACGCGGTCACAGCTGGGCTCGGTGACCAGGCCGTGCCGCCCGCAGAGCTCGAGGCGGTCCGGACCTCCAACCCGGGGGCGGATCTGACGGTCCGGCTCGAGGCGGACTGGGACCGGCGGATCCGCCAGGGCCGCACGGGGTGAGCGCGCTGTTGTCGGACCAGGTCCGCCGCTGGTCCCGGGACGACACCGTGCGGACCTGGGCGCGGCTGGCGCCGGCCCTGGTGCTGGTCGGGGTGCTCTTCGGCGGGGCGGTGTGGTCGGCGTCCAGCCGATCCCTCGGCGTCGGCGCGATCGGAAGCCCCGGCCCGAGTCTCGACGCCTACCGCCGGCTGCTCGGCGACCCGGAGTTCTGGCCCTCGGTGGCCCTGACCACCCACGTCGCGGTCACCTCGACGTTGCTGTCGGTGGCGCTCGGGGTCGGGGCCGCGCTCCTGCTCCGGCGGGTGCACTTCGGGCGCCGGTCGCTGACCACGCTGTTCCAGTTCAACCTGCCGATCCCTCACGTGATCGGTGCGGTGGCGATCCTCCTGCTGCTCGGCCAGAGCGGGTTCATCTCCCGGCTGACCGCGGGCCTGGGGTGGACCGCCGCTCCCGCCGACTTCCCCGCGCTGCTGTACGACCCCTACGCCGTCGGCGTGATCGTGCAGTACGTGTGGAAGGAGGTGCCCTTCGTCGGCATCGTCGCCCTGGCGATCCTCAGGGCCGCCGGCGACGACCTCGAGACCGCCGCCGCCACCCTGGGTGCCTCGGCCTGGCAGCGGTTCCGGTTCGTCACCCTGCCCGTGCTGCTCCCCGGTGTGCTGTCCACGGCGATCATCGTCTTCGCCTTCTCCTTCGGGACCTTCGAGGTGCCCCTGCTGCTCGGTGCGAGCTACCCGGCAGTGCTGCCGGTGCTGGCCCACCAGCGCTACACCGACGTCGACCTCGCCAACCGCCCCGAGGCGATGGCCCTGGCCGTGGTCGTCACCCTGATCGTCATCGTGGTCGTGCTGGTGGGCGCCGCCCTCGCGCGCCGCGCGGTCCGGAGGGCAGGGGCGTGAGCATGCTCTGGACCCGAACTCCGACGCCGCGATCGACCATCGGTTCGCCGCCCGTCGCTCCCTCCAGCCCGGAGGCCGGCCGGCAGCCGGCGCCTCCAGCCACCCCGACCGGCCGGCTGGGGCCGGCAGCCGCCGACGGCGAGGGTGGCGACCGCGGCGGGACCGACCACAGCGGGACCGACCGCAGCGGGACCGACCGCGGGGGGGCCGGCACCACCGTCGCTGCGGCGGCGCTGGTCGGGCTGCTCCTGCTGCCCTTCCTGCCCTTGGTGCTGGCCAGCCTCTCCCAGGGCTACTTCCACCCACAGCTCCTCCCCGAGACCTGGTCGCTGCGGGCCTGGCGGCTGGTGCTGGCTCCGGGTGCCGGAACCTGGGTGGCGCTGCGCGACAGCCTGGTGGTGGCGGCCGGGGTCACGCTGGTCTCCCTCGTGGTCGCCGTGCCCGCCGGCAGGGTCCTCGGTACCCGGTCCTTCCGCGGTCGACGAGCCGTCGAGGTGGTGCTGCTGCTGCCGGTGCTGGTCCCCGGCATCGCGGTCGCCATCGGTCTGCACGTGACCTTCCTGCGTCTCGGGCTGGCCGGCACCCTGCCGGGCGTCGTCCTGGTCCACCTCGTCCCGGCGACCCCCTACGTCGTGCTGCTGAGCGCCGGGGTGTTCGCCAACGCCGACCTCGGGCTCGAGGACCAGGCCCGCACCCTGGGGGCGAACCGTCGCCAGGTGGCCTGGTCGGTGACCCGTCCCCTGGTCGCGCCGGGGTTGGCGGTCGCCGCTCTGTTCGGGTTCCTGGTCTCGTGGGGCCAGTACGCCACGACCCTGGTCGTCGGCGGTGGTCGGGTCGTGACGCTGCCGATCCTGCTGTTCGCCTCCGCGGCCGGGGGTGACACCGCGGTCACCGCGGCCACGGCGCTGGTCCACGCGCTCCCAGCGGTGGCGCTGCTGGTCGCCACCGCCCGGATCCTCGGTCGCGACGTGCCGACGCTCGGAGGCGCCCGATGACCGAGCGTCACGCTCCGGCCGCGCTCCACCTGCGTGGCGTCACCAAGCGTTACGGCGAGGTGGTGGCCCTCGACGGCG
>PWEU01000319.1 GCA_003554005.1 Nitriliruptoraceae bacterium | reverse complement strand
CCGGTGACACCGCTCGCGCGGATCCGGCGTTTCGGTGTCCGGGTGTGCGTGCTCTACACGGTGCTGACGGTGACCAGCAGTGTGCTCGCCCTGGCCCAGGGGCAGGAGACCGATACTCACGTCCACCTGCTGGCGCGGCTGGCCTTCGTGCTGATCGGCCTCGGGGCCTTCGAGTTGGTGGACGGGCTGCGTCGCCGTTACGCCGGTGCGCCGCTCTGGCTCGTGGCGGCCGCGGGCTACCTCGTCGCTCTCGTGGCGATCATGGTCGGTTTGTGGGTCTTCGCGGCGACGGGAGGCGAGCTCCACCCGAACGCCTACCGGGATGCGTTCTGGAACTTCACGGCGGTGGGGCTGGGCGTCATCCTCGTGTTCGCCGTTCGGGACCGGGTCCGTTCTCGCCGGCGGCGGTGAGGTCGACAACTGACACCGGCCCAGAGGTCGCCTGCGGAGTTCGGCATCCTCGGTCCGCTGCGCGTCACGGGACGTGACGGGACGATCGGCGTGCCCGGGGTTCGCCAGGGCGAGCTGCTGGCCCGCGACAGCGGGTACTCGCTGGCGGTCCCCCGACGAGGCGGTGGACGCGCCGCCTCGAGCAGCTCGTGCGCATCGGGGAGGTGGCGGCTACCGAGGGCACACCGGCTGAGACGGCGACGGTGCTGACCCGGGCGCTCGTCCACGAGGTCGCTACGGTCCTCCCCCGCCGCGCCGTCCTCGGATCGGGAGGCGAAGCGTTCATGACCGAGGTGCTGCTGTTCCACCATGCCCAGGGCCTGACCGACGGGGTGCGGGCGTTCGCATGGGACCTGCGGGCCGCCGGGCACCGGGTGACCGTGCCCGACCTGTACGACGGCCGGACCTTCGCCACCCTCGATGAGGGGGTCGCCCACGCTGACGAGCTCGGCGTCGAGACGATCGTCGCCCGTGGGGCCGCCGCGGCCGAGGACCTGCCGCGGCAGCTGGTCTACGCCGGGTTCTCGCTCGGGGTGCTCGCAGCCCAGTCGCTGGCGCAGCAGCGGGTGGGGGCACTCGGCGCGTTGCTCTACCACTCGGCGGTGCCGCTCGGATCCTTCGGTGACCGTTGGCCCGACGCGGTACCGGTGGAGGTGCACCTGGCGGTGGAGGACCCGTGGGAGGACCTCGACGAGGTCGCGACCTTCACGGCGGCGGCCGGCGGGCAGCTGTGGACCTACCCGGGTGACCGTCACCTGTTCACCGACCGCTCCCTACCCGACCACGACGCCCAGGCTGCCCAGCTGGTCCTGCAGCGCAGCCAGGCGTTCCTCGCACGGGGGGGATAGCGGGCGGCCTCAGGCCGGGATCAGGATGCCCCGTCCGTGCAGCCGCTCGGGGTGGGCGGCGACGCGCTTGTGGACGGGTGACGTCCTCGCGCCAGCCGCACGCACGCCGAAGCGGCCTGCCCGCTTCCTGCATCGACCGTGCGTCGGGTACCCCGCGGGGTCAAGGGCCACGAGCACCGTCCACGACCCCATGCACGGGGCCGCGTGCAGTTGGCAGTGGCTCCCGGACACGGGGGCGGGCGCGGGGTCATGTGCCGGCCGAGCGCGGCCGGATGATCGCCCCGCGTCCGCCTGGTTGGCTGGTACGGGTCGCTGTGCCGGCCATGGGTGGCCGGGCACCGTCCCCAACGGACGACACCTCGACATCGCCTGGGCCGGATGGCAGGGTGGGAGGCCGTCCGCCGCCCAGGGTGCCGACGGACGGGCCGCCGTCGCCGAACGGCCGATAGGCCGCGGTGGACGGGCCAAACGCCCCTCGGAGGTCGCCATGGACACGCTCAGATGGGGGATCATCAGCTCGGCGAAGATCGCACGGGAGAAGGTGATCCCGGGCCTGCAGCGCGCCGACAACTGTGAGGTGGTGGCGATCGGCTCCCGCGACCGGCAGGCCGCAGCGGACGTCGCCGAGCGGTGGGGCATCCCTTCCGCCTACGGCTCGTACGAGGACGTGCTCGCCGACCCCCGGGTCGACGCGGTCTACGTGCCCGTGCCCAACCACCTCCACGCCCGGTGGACGATCGCGGCGGCCGAGGCGGGCAAGCACGTGCTGTGCGAGAAGCCTTTGGCGCTCACCGCCGACGAGGCCCAGGCGATGGTCGAGGTCTGCGAGCGCGCAGGCGTGGCCTTCATGGAGGCCTTCATGTACCGCCTCCACCCCAGCTGGGAGCGCACGCGCGAGCTGGTGGCCAACGGCACGATCGGTGAGCTCGTCGCGGTGGACAGCTGGTTCTCCTACTTCAACGACGACCCGGACAACATCCGCAACATCCCCGAGGTGGGTGGTGGGGCGCTGATGGACATCGGGTGCTACTGCATCGACCTGTCGCGGCTGCTGTTCGGCGCCGAGCCGACCACGGTGGCCAGTCGCATGCGACGCGACCCGGCCCAGCACGTCGACACCACGACCAGCGCCCTGCTCGGCTTCGAACGCGGCCACGCCACCTTCACCTGCTCCACTCGGGCCAAGGCCGACCAGTACGTGACCATCCACGGCACCGACGGCCGCATCCACCTCGACGTGCCCTTCAACATCCCGCCGGACCGGCCCACCCAGGTGGTGGTCCACACCGGTAAGCCCCTAGCGGCCGACGCAGACGGCGAGGTGCACCGCTTCGACCCGACCGACCCCTATGCGGTGCAGGGTCAGCGGTTCGCCGCGGCGGTGCTGGCCGGCACCGCAGTGCCGACCCCACCGAGCGAGGGGGGGGCCACGATGCGCGTGCTCGAGCGCGTGGTCGCCGCGGCGGAGGGCCTCAGCCCTTGACCGCGCCTGCCAGCAGCCCGCGCACGAAGTAACGGCCGAGTAGCACGTAGATGATCAGGGTGGGCAGCGCCGCCTGCAGCGCCGCGGCCATCTGCAGGTCGAACTCGACGATCTGGCTGCCGGAGATGTTCTGCAGGGCCACCATCACCGGTCGCTGCCCAGCGCTGGTGATCGTCACGGCCCACAGGAACTCGTTCCAGATCTGGGTGAACTGCCAGATGCCCACCACCACGAACCCCGGCAGGGACAGCGGCAGCGCGATCCGCCGGTAGATGCCGAGCAGGCCGGCGCCGTCGATCTGGCCGGCCTCGATGATCTCCATCGGGATGCGAGCGTAGAAGTTGCGGAAGATCAGGGTCGTGATCGGGATCCCGTAGATCACGTG
>PWEU01000237.1 GCA_003554005.1 Nitriliruptoraceae bacterium | reverse complement strand
GCTCGCCTGGGAGCGGCCGGCGCACCCGAGGTCGAGCGCACCTACCTGAGCTGCACCGTTCAGCCGCAGGCCGAGCGCAGCAGCGGGTAGGGGTTCACCGCCCGACCACCACCGGGGTGCCACTCGAAGTGCACGTGCTCGGCACCGGCCGTGGCGTTACCGGTGGAGCCGTTGGTCCCCACCTGCTGCCCGGCGGTGACCCGCGCCCCGTTCGACACCGTGTGGCTGTCGAGGTGCAGGTACCAGAAGTGGTCGCCGTTGTCCGCTCGCAGGATGGCCCACAGCCCGGCACTGCGACCCGGGCGCTGGATGCTCCACACCCCGTTGGTGATGGCCCGGACCGGGATCCCCCGGGGCCCCATCAGGTCGGTCCCACGGTGGGCACGACCGCCAGAGCGCGCATGCCCCCAGGAGTCGATGAAAGACCGTGGTTGGTCGAGGGGGCAGGCCATCCCCCCCGAGGTCCGCGCCGGCGCGCTGCTGGCCCGGGACGGGCTCGAGGAGGTCGTCGCGGTGCGGCTGGCGGCGGCCTGCTCGCGGGCGCGCCGCTCCTGGCGCTCCTGTTCCCGGCGCTCCTGTTCCCGGCGCTCGCGCTCCCGGCGCTCGCGCTCGAGACGCTCGCGCTCGAGACGCTCCTTCTCCGCCTGCTCCTCCGACTCCAGGTCGCCGACCAGCTCACCGAGTTCCGAGAAGCTCGCCTCCAGACCCTCGGTGACCCGCTGCTGCTCCTCGCGCGCCTGCTCGACCTCCTCGCGCTGGGCCGCCAACCGGTCCTCCGCCGCCCCGAGACGCGTCCGCGCTGCGACCAGGTCCTCGCTGCGTGCCCGGTCGGAGACCACGGCACGCTGGACCGTCTCCGCGCGGGACAGCGCTGCGCTGGGATCGTCGCTGGCGAGGAACACCGACAGCGGGTCGAGGTTGGAGCCGTGCTTGAACACCGCCCGCAGGCGATCGGTGACCAGCTCGTCGAGCTCGCCCAGCTCCATGCGCAGGGTGGCGACCTCCTGCTCGAGCTCCTCCCCCTCGACCTCCAACCGAGCGATCCGACCGACCAGCTCCTCGTAGGCCCTGGTGGCGGCGGCGATGTCCTCCTCGACCTGCTCGCGCTGCTCACGGGCATCGGCCAGATCCCGTTGGATCCGGCCGAGGTCGCGGGCCTCGGCGACGCCGCTGAGCTCGACGGCGAGCAGCGCCGCCAACGCGAGCACGATGAGCTGGCGCACGCGCACGCGGGGCAGGCGTGTCAGCACTTTGGCCTCGAAGGGTCGGGAGCCGGGAGTGGGCGGCGCGGGATAGTAGCCGGCGGCGATGCTGCCGCGACGGGCCGACCGGTCACCGCTCGCCGCACGAGCGGTGCGTCGGCGGAGCGGGTCGGTGCTCGCAGGCGCGCCCCGTCGTGGGGTCAGTCGGCCTTCGCGCCCGCGGTGCCGGCGGAGGCCACCCGGTCCATCTCCGTCTTGGGTCCGATCCGCCAGAAGGACTCGGCCGCCACGTCCCAGTCGGCCAGCAGCGCCTGGGCCCGACGTGACCCCGCGACCGTGGCGTGCTCCTCGACCAGCGACCGGACCTGGGCCAGCTGCCCACCGTCGGGACGCCGGGCCTCGACCAGCTGCCGGTTCACCCGCGCCAGCACCTCGCCGCGGGGATCGAGGACGAAGCACTCACCGCCGCTCATGCCGGCGCCGATGTTGTGCCCCGTCGGCCCGAGTACCACGACCGTGCCACCGGTCATGTACTCGCAGGCGTGGTCCCCGGTGCCCTCCACGACCGCGGTGGCTCCGGAGTTGCGGACGGCGAACCGTTCACCGGTTCGGCCCGCGACGAACACCTCGCCGCCGGTCGCGCCGTACAGCACGGTGTTGCCCACCAGCACCGGGTCCCCAGCATCGTCCGCCGGCGGACGGATCACGATCCGGCCGCCGCCGAGCCCCTTGCCGACGTAGTCGTTGGCCTCGCCATCGAGGACCAGCTCCACCCCGCGGCTGGTGAACGCGCCGAAGGACTGGCCGGCCGAGCCGCTGAACCTGAGCCTGGCCAGACCCGGCGGGTCCTCCTCACCGAACTCCAACCCCACCGCGCCACCGATGCGGGCGCCCACGGTGCGATCGGCGTTGGTGATCGGGTAGGGGAACTCGGTGATACCGCCGAGGAAGATGGTCTCGAGCGCGTCCTCGAACACCCGGTCCCCCAGCTCGCTGCGGGGGTCCTGGATCGCGACCCGGGCCGTGAACCGGCGCTCGCCGACCCCGGGGGCGTGGAGCAGCGGGGCGATGTCGATGCGTTCCGCCTTCCCCGTCAGCCCGGGGCGGCGGGTGAGGAGGTCGACCCGGCCGATGGCCTCGTCCAGCGAGGCGACCCCGAGTTCGGCGAGCAGGTGGCGGACCTCCTCGGCCACCATCGTCAGGTAGGCGGCCACCATCTCCGGCGTGCCCGCGAACTTCTCGCGGAGATCGAGCCGCTGGGTGGCGATCCCGACCGGGCAGGTGTCGCGGTGGCAGGCCCGGGCCATGATGCAGCCCTCCGCGAACAGCGCCGCGGTGCCGAAGGAGTACTCGTCGGCACCCAGCAGCGCGGCCAACAGCACGTCGTGCCCGGTCTTGAACCCACCGTCGACGCGGAGCTTGACCCGACCCCGTAGGCGGTTGTGCCGCAGGGTCTGCTGGACCTCGGCAAGCCCCAGCTCCCAGGGCAGCCCGGCGTGCTGGATCGATGACAGCGGCGAGGCTCCGGTGCCACCGTCGTTGCCGGAGATGTGGATCGAGTCCGCCAGGGCCTTGACCCCCCCGGCGGCGATGGTGCCGATCCCCGCCTCAGCGACGAGCTTGACGTCGACCAGCGCCTCCGGGTTGACCTGCTTGAGGTCGAAGATCAGCTGGGCGAGGTCCTCGATCGAGTAGATGTCGTGGTGGGGCGGCGGGCTGATCAGGGTGACGCCCGGGGTGGTGTGACGCAGCCGCGCGATCTCATCGGTGACCTTGTGGCCCGGGATCTGGCCGCCCTCACCGGGCTTGGAGCCCTGGGCGATCTTGATCTGCAGGATGTGCGCGTTCGCGAGGTACTCCGGGGTGACCCCGAACCGTCCCGAGGCGACCTGCTTCATGCGGCAGTCGAGGTCCAGTCCGCTCCACCGGGTGCGGAAACGTGCGGGGTCCTCGCCGCCCTCACCGGAGT
>PWEU01000102.1 GCA_003554005.1 Nitriliruptoraceae bacterium | reverse complement strand
TCAGGCGACGCCGTCGATCGCGGCGGCCAGCGCGGCAGCACGGCAGCGCAGCTGGGATCGCAACCGATCGACCACGTAACGGCCGCATCGTTGCGATCCGGCCGGCCTCCCGCCCAGGACCACCGCCAGCGCGCCAGCGCGGCAGCGCGGCGGCGCGGCGGCGCGGCGGCGCGGCCGCGCGCCAGCGCGGCTGGGATCGCAACCGATCGACCACATAACGGCCGCATCGTTGCGATCCGGCCGGCGTCCCGCCCAGGACCACCGCCAGCGCGGCAGCGCGCCAGCGCGGCGGCGCGGCAGCGCGCCAGCGCGCCAGCGCGGCAGCGCTCCCGCTCAGGCGACGCCGTCGATCGCGGCGGCCAGCGCGAGGTCCTTCTCGGTCACCCCGCCGGCATCGTGGGTCGTGAGCACCACGGTCACCGTCGCGTAGACGTTGGTCAGTTCTGGGTGGTGGTTCGCCTCGTCCGCCAGGTCCGCGATCCGGTTGATGAAGTCGATCGCCTCCCGGAAGCCGTCGAAGGTGAACTCCCGCCGGATCGTGTCACCATCGAGCTCCCAGCCGTCCAGGTCGCCGAGCCGGGCACGGACGGTGTCGTGGTCGAGCGTGCTCATGGGGTGTCTCCTCGTGTCGCGGGTGCCGTACGGAGCCTACGGGGTGGGTTCGCCCCCGGCCGCGAGATCGGATGCGGCAGCGTCCCGGACCGACCCGCGGGCGGGCTGGACGCGAACCGAGCGTGCAGGGGCCGGCGACGGCGCCGGGCACGCCCACCCCCGCACCCATCGACCCGACCGGAGCGAGCGTGCGACAGCTCCCGATGTTCCCGCTCGGCAGCGTGCTGTTCCCCCACATGGTGCTGCCCCTGCACGTCTTCGAGCCCCGCTACCGGGCCCTGGTTCGCGACGTCCTCGACGGCGACGGAGAGTTCGGTGTGGTGCTCATCTCCCGTGGCCACGAGGTCGGGGGCGGCGATGTGCGCACCGACGTCGGGACCGTCGCCCGGGTGGTCCGAGCGGAGCCGCTCGACGAGGATCGGTGGTTCGTCATCGCCGTCGGCACCCGGCGGATCCGCATCGAGGGCTGGCTGCCCGACGACCCCTACCCGAGAGCCGAGGTGGCCGACCTCGACGATGACCCGGTCGGATCCGAGGTCGACGAGCACCTGGCGCGCGTGGGGCCACAGCTGCGGCGGGTCCTGGCCCTCCAGGCCGAGCTCGGTCAGGACAACGTGCCGGCCACCTTCGAGTTCGCCGAGGATCCTGTCGTCGCCTGCTGGCAGGCCGTGGTGCTCAGTCCGCTCACCCCCTACGACGCCCAGCAGGTGCTGGTCACCGGCGACCCCGTGGCCCGGCTCGGACTGGTCGGGGAGCTGCTCAGCGACGCCGAGGAGACCCTGCGCTTGCAGCTCCAGCAGGAGGGCTGAGGGCCGCCGATCCCCGGTGCGAGGTCCGCGCCTTCTTCCGGAACGTTCCCGTCGGTATCGTTCCGGGCGCTGGCCGCGCCATGGGTGCGGCTCCCGACCCCGAGGTTGCGACGTGCGGACCACGCCCTTCACCGCCGAACACGAGCAGCTCCGGGCCTCGATCCGGCGGTTCGTCACCGACGAGCTGGCTCCAGAGGCGCCCCGCTGGGAGGAGCAGGAGTGGCTCGACGACGGCGTGTTCCGCCGGTTCGGCGAGCTCGGGCTGCTGGGCCTGAGCGTGCCGGTCGAGGACGGGGGGCAGGGTGGTGACTACTGGTCGACGGTGGTTCTGGCCGAGGAGCTGGCCCGCGCGGGCTCAGGCTCGCTCGCCATGGCGATCGCGGTGCAGACCGACATGGCGACCCCGCCGATCCGCGAGTTCGGCACCGCGCAGCAGCGGTGGGACTACCTGGTGCCGGCGCTCAGGGGTGAGAAGATCGCCGCGATCGGCATCACGGAGCCCGATGCGGGCTCCGACGTCCGCGGCGTGCTCACCCGTGCGCGCCGCGACGGGGACGGCGACGGCGACGGATGGGTGATCGACGGGTCCAAGACCTACATCACCAACGGCGTGCGCGCCGACTTCGTGACCATGGTCGTCCGCACCGCCGACGCCACCGAGCAGGACCCCTGGGGTGGACTGTCGCTGTTCCTGGTCGACACCGATCTGCCCGGCTTCGAAGTGGCATCGAAGCTCGACAAGGTGGGGATGCGCGCCTCGGACACCGCCCTGCTGCACCTCGACGGGGTGCGGGTGCCCGCGGAAGCCCTGCTCGGCGAGCTGCACCAGGGCTTCAAGCAGATCATGTGGCAGCTGCAGGGCGAACGGCTGATCGCGGCGATCGGCTCCGTCGCCTCGGCCCAGGTGCTCTACGAGCAGGCGCTGGCCTACACCCGCCAGCGGGAGGCCTTCGGCCGCCACCTCGCCGACTTCCAGGTCACCCAGCACAAGCTGGCGGACCTGGCGACCCGCATCAGCGCGGTCCGGGCGCTGGTGTACGAGACCTGCGACGAGTGGAACCGGGGCGCCTACCCCACCGAGCGCATCGCGATGTGCAAGCTGGCCGCAGCGCAGCTGGGCTTCGACGTCGCCGACGAGGTGCTCCAGTTCCACGGGGGCTACGGCTACTCGGAGGAGTTCAGCGTCGCCAGGGCCTGGCGTGACGCGCGGCTCAACCGCATCGGCGGTGGGGCCGACGAGGTCCAGCGCGAGATCATCGCGCGCCACCTCGCCGCCCGGGAGGGGACACGGCAGGTCGTGCCGGTGCCCGACGGCGCACCGGCGCCGGCGCTCGAGCTGTTCACCGCCGAGCACGACGCGCTGCGCGACAGCGCCCGGACCTTCATCGCCCGCGAGCTTGCCCCCCACGTCGAGGCCTGGGAACGGGCCGGGGAGTTCCCCCGCGAGGTGTTCCGCACCGTCGGCTCGGCCGGGTTCCTGGGGCTGAGGTTCGGCCCGGAGGTCGGGGGCTCCGGCCCGGACCTGCGCGCCCAGGCGGTCTGGGTGGAGGAGCTGTCCCGCTGCCTGTCCGGCGGGCTGGCCGCTGATCTCGGTGCGACCACCGACCTGGCCGGGACCTACCTCGACAACGCCGGCACCGAGGAGCAGCGCCAGCGGTTCCTGCCCGGCCTGATCAGCGGGGAGCGGATCGGCGCCCTGGCCATCACCGAACCGGGTGCCGGGAGCGACGTCGCCGGGATCACGACCCGCGC
>PWEU01000290.1 GCA_003554005.1 Nitriliruptoraceae bacterium | reverse complement strand
GGTCGACTTCGCCAGCGAGTCGGAGGGGACGCTGGACCTCGCCGTCCACCATGGCCCCGGCGGCGCGACGCGCGTCGGCTATGACCCGGTCTCGGGGCAGGTGGTGGTGGATCGCAGCCGGTCGAGCGGCGGGCTCGATCCGGCCGCGCCGAGCCACCACCGCTCCCCACCGCTCGCCCGTCGCGCTGCGGTGGAACTCAGGGTGCTCGTGGACACCACCTCGATCGAGGTGTTCGCCGACGGCGGCGCGGTCGTGCTCAGCGTGCTGGCCTTCCCGCCACCGGGAGGGACCGGGATCCGGCTGGAGCTCGACGGCGCCAGGGTCACCCGGCTGGCGGTCGCCGCCGTCACTGCCAGCGCCTGAGACGACTGCGGCCCCGGCTGCGGGCGTAGTCGCGCAGGTCAGGGCGTCGGTCCGTCTCGTCGACGATCGGCCCGGTCAGCACCTCGATGACGTCCTCGAGCGTGACCACCCCGATCAGACCGCCGTACTCGTCGATCACCAGCGCCAGATGGTCGCGCTGTTGGAGGAACTGCTGTAGCAGGTCGTCGGCCCGGGCGATCCACGGGACCGCGGCCACGTGCCGGACGTGGTCGCCCACCGTGGTGCCGGCGTCGTCGAGGAGCGCGGCCATCAGGTCGGTCTTGTGGGCGACCCCCTCGGCCTGATCGAGGTCACCCGGGGCGACGACGATGCGGGTGTGGGGGGAGGCGAGGATCTCGTCGCGGGCATCGGCCAGCGGTCGGTCGGCATCCAGCCAGGTCAGGGTGGTCCGCGGTGTCATCAGGTCGCGGGCGGTCCGGTCGTTGAGCTGGAACACCCGCTGGATCATCTCCATCTCGTCGTCCTCGATCACCCCCTCGGAGCGACCGATGCGGGCCAGGATCCGGATCTCCGCCTCGCTGATCGACGGGGACCGCGCGCCCTTGGTCAGTGGCCGCATCAGCACCTCGAACACGACCACCAGCGGGGTGAGCAGGGTGGTCAGCCACTTCACGGGGATCGCCACCGCGAGCGAGACCCGTTCGGCGTAGCGCTCACCGAGGGTCTTGGGCAGGATCTCGGCGAACAGGATCACCAGGAAGGTCAGGACGCCGGAGACCACCCCGACCCAGCGCTCGCCGAACTCCGCGGCTGCGATCGTGCCCACCGCGATGCTGCCGACGATGTTGAAGATGTTGTTGAGCACGACGATCGCGGAGATCGGCCGGGCGATCCGCTGCTTGATGCCGTGCAGCGCCCGGGCGGCCCGTCCACCCTCCTCGGCCAGCTGCCGGGCCCGGATCTCGGGCACCGACAGCAGCGCGGTCTCGGTCCCGGAGCACAGACCGGAACCGACCAGGACGACGAGGATCGCGATGACGAGCGTGAGCATCGCGTGAGTCTGCCACAGCGCGAGCCCGGTGCAGCCGGGCCACCCGTGGGCGCGGGGGAGGCAGGCCGCAGGTGCGCCGGCCCGCGACGGCCTCGCTATTCGGCGTCGGGCACGGTCCGGGCGATGCGTTTGGCGAAGGTGTAGAGCCGACGCAGGTGCTCGATGGTCTCCTGCCCCCGGGAGTAGGCAGCGACCCGTTGGGGTGCGTCGGCGGTGATGCGGGTGGCGTGGTGCTGCGCGGCGGCCGACAGCAGCTCGTTGACCTCGGGCTTGGCGTCCAGGACCGACCGTGCCAACGCCGGGTCCTCCTCACCGAAGGCGCTCAGGGCGTCGCGGAGCAGGGACACCATCTTGGCGTGGAAGTCGCCGACCCCCGTCATCGTCTCGTCGCTGACCGGGACCCCCTCCTCGATCCGCCGCAGCCCGATCCGGACGAACTCGTGCTTGACGATGTCGCCGACCAGCTCGAGGTAGCTGGTGACCTCCATCAGCGCGAGGAGCTCGTCGCCCTGGGCCTCGGTCAGCGGGTCGTCGTCGATCCGTCGCAGGTACGCGAGGATCGCGGCATGGAGGTGATCGATGTCGTCATCCGCGTCGCCGAGCGCGGTCAACGCCGCGGTGTCACCCGTGAGGACGGTGGGCATCACCCGCTCGACCTGGTCCAGGACGCGCTGTCCGAGCCGGCCGACCTCCTTGCGGGCGAGGTCGAGAGCGATGCTCGGGGCGTTGAGCACCCCTTCGTCGAGGTACTTCGGTTCGGCCCCGAGCTCCGAGGACCGCAGCGGCACGAGGCGCTCCACCAGGGCCGCCAGTTGGCGGGTGAAGGGCAGGAACAGCAGCAGCATGCCCGTCTTGGCGATCGTGTAGGCGTTCGCGATCTGCCGGGGCGCCTCGGCGGCGAGGCGTTGCTGGCCGTCCAGCTGCTCGGCGCTCGGGGAGATGGTGGTGGACAGCTGCGCGATCGGGTCGATCAGGAACAGCATGAGCGTGACCCCGATGACGTTGAACGACACGGGCACCAGGCCCGCCCGCAGCGCCACCGGCGGGCGGCCGATCGTGGCGAGCATGGTCGTGACGGCGGTGCCGAGCGAGGCCCCGAGCGCGATCGCGATCCCGGTCTCCAGCGGCACCAGGCCCTGGCTCGCCATCACGATGATGATGCCGATGGTCGCCGACGAGGACTGGATGAGCGCCGTGAAGCCGGCGCCGATCAACACGCCGGGGAGCGGGCCGCGCTCGACCGACATCAGCGCGAGGAAGGGCTCGTAGTCCTGCAGGGGTGCCATCGCGCCCTGCATCACCCCCATGCCGAGGAACAGGATCCCGAGCCCGGCGACGGCGGTGCCGAGCTGACGGATCTGCTCCCGTCGGCCGACGAACTCCGCCAGCACGCCGCCGGCGATCATCGCCAGGGCGTAGCGGACGACGTCGAAGGCGATGATCTGCGCCGTGATGGTGGTGCCGACGTTGGCGCCGATGATCACCCCGACCGACTGCCCCAGGGTCAGCAGGCCGGCGGACAGGAAGCCGATCACCAGCACCATCGTCACGGTGGACGACTGGATCGTCGCGGTCACGAGCATGCCGGTCGCCACACCGGTGAAGCGGTTGCCGGACACGCGGCCGAGCACGGTGCTCAGTGAGGTCCCTGCCAGACCCTTCAGACCGGAGGTCACCCCGTTCATGCCGTGGAGGAACAGGGCCAGCCCGCCGGCGAACCCCATGAGCATCAGCCCGGTCGGCAGGTCGCCGCCGCTCACGGTGGTCAGCTCGTCGATCATCTGGCCACCCCTCCCGT
>PWEU01000308.1 GCA_003554005.1 Nitriliruptoraceae bacterium | reverse complement strand
TCGGCGACGGCGTGCTGCGCCTGCACGTCACCGGGTCGCCCGACCCGCTGCTCAAGGCCCTGGCCGCTGCCGAGGTGCACACCCTCTCCATGCGCGAGCCCACCCTCGAGGAGCTGTTCCACGCCTACTACGACGAGTCCACCGAGCTGACCGCCACCGGCGCGTGAGTCGATCCGGGCGGGACCACGCCCGTTGAGGAGGCATCCAGATGAGCGCCATCACCACCCGACCCACGGCCAGCCCGCCGGTCGCCGCGACCGGCGGCGGGGCCGAGCGCACGACGCGGTCACCGCTGAGCGTGTGGCTGCGCCTCTACCGTCACCACCTGCGGCTGCTCAGGGGCGGCGCCATCGCGTGGATCAGCGGGCTCACCCTCGTCAGCGTCGGGGTCGTCGCGACCTACGAGGACCGCTACTCCACCCCGGAGGAGCTCGCGCTGTTCGCCGAGATGGAGGGCATCCCGGCCTTCGAGGCCATGCTCGGGCGCTTCGTGCAGCTCACCACCGTCGAGGGTGCGACGCTGTCCCGCTGGGGGATGTTCTCCATCCTCGCCGCGGTGTGGGGGATGCTGGCCGGCGCCCGGTTGCTGCGCCGCGCCGAGGAGCGCGGCCACCTCGAGAAGCTGCGGGCTGGTGTCGTCAGCCCCCGGGGCCTGACGCTGTCCGCGGTCGCCGCCCTGCTCACCACCCACGCCGCCTTCGCCGTCGCCATCGGCGTGAGCCACACCCTGGCGGGCATGGACACCGCGACCTCCTGGGCGCTTGGCGGCGCCATGGCGCTGCTGACCGCGAGCTTCGCCCTTGCCGGTGCCGTCGCCTCCCAGCTGGTGGCCTCCTACCGGCGTGCCGTCGGCCTGGTCGGCAGCGTGCTCGGGGTCCTGCTGGGATTGCGGCTGCTGGCAGCCGCCAGCGCCACCCCCGAGTGGGTGTGGTGGACCACACCCTTCGGCTGGGTCGGCTTCCTGCACCCCGTTGACGAGGCCTGGGGCACCGTGTTCGCGGCGCTGTCCGCCCTGGTGCTGATCCTCTTCGTCGCCGTCCTCGCACTGGCGCAGCGTGACCTGACCGCAGGTTGGTTCGGTGGGGCCACCGACGAGCCCGCGCGTCCCCCGAGGCCGATGGGTGGCCACACCTCCCTCGCCGTCCGGCTGACCGCCGCCGGGGCGCGCACCTGGGGCGCCATCATCGGGATCGTGACCCTGGCTTTCGGTCTGCTGGCTCGCGACTTCTCCGAGGCCGTCGCCGACCTTCCGACCATGGTCGAGATGGGCAACCAGATCGGCTGGTACGACATCGACACCCCAGAGGGCATCGTCGCCTTCACCTTCACGATCGTTGCCCTGCTGCTGGCGGTGTTCGCTGCGGGCCAGGCGGCCGCCATCCGTGAGGAGGAGGCCAGCTGGCGGATCGAGCACCTGCTGGTCCGGCCTTTGGGGCGGGTGCGCTGGCTGGTCACCCGGATCGTGACCGCCGCCGTCGGCGTCGTGCTGCTCGCGCTGCTGGCCGCTGCCGCCGTCGCCCTCGGGGCGGCGATCGTCGGGGCCCCCATCGAGCTGGTGGACGCCCTCGCCGCCGCGGTCAACGTGATCCCCGTCGCCTGGCTGGCGCTCGGTATCGGGATCGCGGTCCTCGGGCTCCTGCCGCGGGTGACCGCCCCCGTGACCTACGGGATCGTGCTCGCCGCGTACCTGCTGGACTTCGTGGGCGGGTTGCTCGAGCTCCCAGAGTGGGTGTTGGAGCTGAGCCCCTTCCGTCAGCTGGCCGCGGTCCCGGCGCAGTCGATGGAGGTGCTGCCGCTGGTCGTGATGCTCGGCGTCGGACTGGTCGCTGCGAGCATCGGCACCGTGGTCTTCCGCCGTCGCGACCTCCAGGAGGCCTGATGGCATACCGCTGACGGACCAACGGATCCTCTGCGGACGCCGGTGCGTGGCGCCGGCGTCCGCGCCGTGGAACGGCGCCGGTGATGTGGGTCGGCGCCGGGGGTGTCGGAGGGCGGCGCCGCCGCTACCGCGGTCAGCGCTGCCCGGTGGCGATCCACAGCTCGGCGGGGACCGGGCAGCGGCCGGACTCGATGTCGCGACGGATCTCCACCATCCGCTGCAGCGCTGGGGGGAGCTCGCGTTCCCTCACCGTGTCCGATCGCGTCGTCACCAGCCGTCTCCTGGAGGCAGTTGTCCAGCCCCGGGACCCGGGACCGTCGAGGCCGAGCGCAGGATGCTGGACCGGTGGGATCGCAGCCACCTCAGCCGGTGGCAACCGTGCGAACCCCGCGTGGGACCGGGGGCAGGGTCCCTAGGGTGGGGCCGAACCATCGATCACTGCCCCGACCATCCCGTCCACCACCCGTCCGACCACCTGCGCGAACATCTGCCCGAGCACCGGGAGAGCCTGTGACCTACTCGATCGTCGCCCGCGACCCGGAGACCGGCCACATGGGGGTCGCGGCGCAGTCCCAGGCCTTCGCCGTGGGTAGCAGCGTGCCGTGGGCCGTCCCCGGCTCCGGGGCCGTCGCCACCCAGTCCATGATGGTCGCCGCCTACGAGGCGACGGGCGGGCCCCTGGAGGGCCGCCTGCTCGCCGCGTTGCAGGCGGCCGAGGCCGAGGGTGGGGACCTGCGGGGTCGGCGCTCGGTGGCGATGCTGGTGGTGCGCGCCGAGCGGTCCGGCCGACCGTGGCAGGACCAGCTCGTCGACCTCCGGGTCGACGACCACCCCGAGCCGCTCGAGGAACTGGAGCGGATGCTGCACTACGCGTGGCGGTACCGCCGCACGGCCGAGGCCTTCGAGCTGGCCCTGGACGGTCATGGGGACCAGGCCCTGGACCGCCTGGAGCAGGCGGCCTTCGACCCCGACACCGACGTCGAGGTGGAACCGGAGCTCGTGCTGTGGCGTGCCATCGCCCTGGGCGCGGCGGACCGGGTCGACGAGGCGCGGTCGCTGTTCGCCCACCTCGACGAGGTCGCACCGGCCTTCGTCGAGTCCGCGCGACGGTTCGGGCCGGTTCGGCTCGTGGATCCGGGCCTGCTCGAGCTCCTCCTGCCTCCGACCGCCGGCCGATGACCGCGCCGAGGGTCGTGCGCGGTCCGGTGCGGGGCGGCGTGACGGCCGGTGGCGTCCGCTTCCGTGCCCCACTGCCGCCACGAAGCCGCTGCGGGGCACTCCGGCGGCCAGCGCTGGCC
>PWEU01000166.1 GCA_003554005.1 Nitriliruptoraceae bacterium | reverse complement strand
GTCACCAAGCTGATCGAGTCGGAGACGGCCAAGCTCCTCCACCTCGAGGACCAACTCCACGCCCGCGTCGTCGGGCAGGACCAGGCCGTGGACGCCGTGGCCAACGCCGTGCGGCGCTCGCGCTCGGGCATCGCCGACCCGGACCGGCCGACGGGCAGCTTCCTGTTCCTCGGGCCCACGGGGGTCGGCAAGACCGAGCTCGCCCGGGCGCTCGCGGAGTTCCTGTTCGACGACGAGCGGGCGATGCTGCGCATCGACATGGGTGAGTACCAGGAGAAGCACACCGTCGCCCGCCTGATCGGCGCACCTCCCGGCTACGTCGGCTACGACGAGGGCGGGCAGCTGACCGAAGCCGTCCGGCGCCGCCCCTACCAGGTGCTGCTGCTCGACGAGGTGGAGAAGGCCCCCCCGGACGTGTTCAACGTGCTGCTGCAGGTGCTCGACGACGGCCGGCTCACCGATGGGCACGGCCGCACCGTCGACCTGCGCAACACCGTCATCATCATGACCTCCAACCTCGGGTCCACCCACATCCTCGACGCGGCGCTGTCGTCGGAGGACCTGCGCGAGCGGGTGATGCTGGACGTCCGTGCGCACTTCCGGCCGGAGTTCCTCAACCGCATCGACGAGGTCGTGATCTTCGACCGGCTCGACCAGGAGCAGCTGCGCGAGATCGTGGCCATCCAGCTCGCCCGGCTGCGTGCGCGGCTGGAGGGGCAGGACGTGACGCTCGCGGTGAGCGACGCGGCGCTGGACCGGCTGGCGGAGCTCGGCTTCGACCCGCTGTACGGCGCGCGGCCGCTCAAGCGGGTGATCCGCACCGCGGTCGAGGACCAGCTGGCCAGGGCCCTGCTGGCCGGCGAGGTGGCACCGGGCCGCACCGTGCACGTCGACGTCGCCGACGACGGGTCCTTCACCTTCGACACCGCCGCCGAGGTGCCCCAGCCCTGACACGCGCCGCCCGCCCGCGCCGCCTGCGCCGCCCGCGCCGCCCGCGCCGCAACGCCTGCGCCGCCCGCCCGCGCCGCCCGCCCGCGCCGCCTGCGCCGCCCCCCTTCGCGAGAAACAGCGGATAGTCGCTGTTTCTCGCACCGATCGCGCGGAGGTACCAGCCGGGCCAGCGGTGGCGCGCGAGTTGCAGCCGATAGTCGCTGTTTCTCGCGCCGATCGCGCGGAGGCTGGCGGGCGGCCGGCGGTTGGCGGTGGCGCGCGAGTTGCAGCGGATAGTCGCTGGTTCTCGCGCCAAGCGGGGTGGCTGGCGGGCGGCCGGCGGTTGGCGGTGGGAGAAGCAGCGGATAGTCGCTGTTTCTCGCGCCAAGCGCACTGACGGCGCAGCAGGCAGAGCCCGGTCGGTCCGATCGGGCGCGGGGTGGGGCCCCAGCGGCCGTCACGGCGGGTGCGCGCCTCTGCGCGCGCCCGCGCACTCCTACCGAGGGCACCGGACGGCGAGGTGAGGCCGGCTACGCTCTCACCTCGCCGTCGCTGTCCCCGAGGCGCCGTGGCAGGCGCCCTCTGCGAGGTTCATCCGTGACGCCCGAGCAGCCCGCGGCCCTCCGTCCGCCCATGGCCGACCCCGGTTCAGCCCGGGTCACGCCGCCTGCTGACCTCCTCGGGGGCGACGAGCTCGACAGTCCGAAGGACGAGTGCGGGGTCATCGGCGTGTTCGCACCGGGCGAGGACGTCGCCCGCCTGACCTACTTCGGCCTCTACGCCCTGCAGCACCGGGGGCAGGAGTCGGCCGGGATCGCCGCCTCCAGCGGCCGGCGCATCGTGGTCCACAAGGACATGGGTCTGGTGAACCAGGTGTTCACCGACACCGGCCTGGCCGCGCTGGAGGGCCACCTGTCGGTAGGGCACTGTCGCTACTCGACCCCCGGTGCCTCCTCCTGGGTCAACGCGCAGCCGCAGTACCGCGAGACCCCGACGGGCGGCGGGCTGGCGCTCGGCCACAACGGCAACCTGGTCAACACCGCGGAGCTGGCCCGGGAGCTCGACATGCCCTCGGGTAACGACTCGGAGGTCATGGCGTCCCTGCTCGCTCGGGAGGTGGACGTCAGCCTCGAGGAGGCGATCGTCCGCACAGCGCCGCGGCTGAAGGGCGCGTTCTCCGTGGTCGTCATGGACGAGGAGCGCCTCCACGCCTTCCGCGATCCCAACGGGGTGCGCCCGCTGCAGATCGGCCGGCTGCCCGCGGGCGGCTGGGTCGTGGCGTCGGAGACCGCGGGGCTGGACATCGTCGGGGCCGTGTACGTCCGCGACGTGGCACCCGGCGAGGTGGTCACGATCGACGGCAACGGGCTGCACAGCCGACGCTTCGCGCCCCCCAACCCCACCTTCTGCCTGTTCGAGTGGGTCTACCTCGCCCGACCCGACCACCGCCAGGATGGTGGCAGCGTGCTGTACGCGCGCCGATCGATGGGCCGCCAGCTCGCCCGGGAAGCGCCGGTCGACGCCGACATCGTGATCCCCGTCCCCGAGGCCGGGCGCGATGCCGCCGCCGGGTACGCCGCCGAGAGCGGGCTGCCCTTCGCCGACGGGTTGGGGAAGAACCGCTACGTCGGCCGGACCTTCATCGAGCCGACGCAATCGCTGCGCCAGCTCGGCATCAAGCTGAAGCTCTCACCGGTCCAGGAGATCGTCGAGGGCCGTCGACTGGTGGTGGTGGACGATTCGATCGTGCGCGGCAACACCGCCCGACAGCTGGTCGCGATGCTGCGCGAGGCGGGTGCGGCCGAGGTCCACCTGCGCATCACCTCGCCGCCGATCAAGCATCCCTGCTACTACGGCATCGACATGGCCACCCGCGCCGAACTGGTGGGGGCCGACCTCGAGGGGGAAGAGATCCGTGACTTCATCGGTTGCGACTCTCTGCACTACATCTCGTTGAACGGCCTGATCGCCTCGACCCCTCACCAGCGGGAGAAGCTGTGCACCGCCTGCTTCAGCGGCGAGTACCCGATCCCCGTGCCCGGGGAACACGAGCAGCTCGCCCAGATCAAGTTCGAGTTCTCCGAGACGATGTGACCGCGTCCGGCACCCGAGCGGTGCCCGGAGCCACGGTGCCGCCTGACGGCGCTCCCGGGAGGATCTCCCGCGCCGCCCCGGGAAAGCGAGCGGCCCGCAGCCTGACGTGGTCCGTGGGTCTGCTCGCCGCATCGGTGCTGCTCGCAGCGTGCGCGGGCTC
>PWEU01000153.1 GCA_003554005.1 Nitriliruptoraceae bacterium | reverse complement strand
TCCGTGGTCACCCAGCTCGAGAGCCGGTTCGAGTACGCCGTCCTGCACCTCGGGGACCACAGCTTCGTCTGCGGTGTCCGGACCCGCGGCGACGATGCCACCTACGCCGACCTGATGGCGATCTTCGAGGGCCACTTCCAGACCGCCGATTTCCCGGCCGTCATCCGTGCGATCGACCACCACTTCGCCGCCGAAGCCTTCTCGCTCCGGGACCTGTTCCGAGACGAGCAGCGGCGGATCCTCGACCGGGTGCTCACCGCCACGATGGAGGAGGTGGAGGCCTCCTACCGCTCGATCTACCGGGGCCGTGCCCCGCTGATGCGGTACCTGAGCGAGCTGGAGACCGGCCTGCCGGCGCCGCTGCGTAGCGCGGCCGAGGTGGTGATCAACGCGGAGCTCGCGAGCCAGCTCGGCACCAGCGGCCCCGACCCCTCCCGCGTCGCCGCGTTGTTGGACGAGGCCGAGCGGTTCGGGGTGGACCTCGACGCCGACGGGCTCGGACACACCCTGTCGACCTCGATCGCCCGGATCGCGGGCCGTATCAGCGAGATGCTGGCCGGCGGGTACGAGCCGCTCACCACCTTCGAGCCGCGGCACGTGGGCACCCTGCAGCGGGTTCGCGACCTGATCGAGGTGGTGGATCAGGTCCCCTTCGAGGTGGACCTCGCGCCGGGCCAGGACGTGATGTGGCGTCTCATCACGGAGCATCACGGCAGCCTGGTCCGCCGCGCGATGGGCGGCGATGCGGCCGCGATCCGGTGGTTGGAGGAGCTCCCCCGCGCCGCCGTGGCGCTCCACGTCGCCGTCCCCGCCACACCCGCTGCCCCTTCCGTGGAGATCGCCCGGTGACCGCCCCCGCCTCGCTCCCCTCTCCGGCATCCGACCACGGGCTCGGTGACGGCGCCGTCACGCCGGCCACGACCGCGGTGGGTGTCCCGCCGGGTCCCGGGGTCGCCTGGCTCGGTGACGGCCGCGCCCGCGCCTGCGTGTGGGCGCCGCGGGCGGCCCGCGTCGAGGTGGTGCTCGACCCTGCGGGTGCCGCCGAGGTGGTGCCGCTGACGCCGGGGGACCGGGGCTGGCACGTCGGGCAGCTGACGGGCGTGGCACCCGGGATGCGCTACCGCCTCCGGCTCCACCGCGCCGATGGCAGCCACGTCGACCGCGCCGACCCCGCCTCCCGCTTCCAGCCCGAGGGTCCCCTCGGACCCTCGGCGATCGACGACCGGGAGGGGTTCGCCTGGACCGATGCGGGCTTCCGTGCGCCACGCCTGCACGAGCAGGTCGTCTACGAGCTCCACGTCGGCACCTTCACGCCCGAGGGCACCTTCGACGCCGTGGTCGAGCGGCTCGACCACCTCGTCGAGCTCGGGGTGACCACCATCGAGCTGCTGCCGGTGTGGCAGTTCTCGGGCGGTCGCAACTGGGGCTACGACGGGGTGCTCCCCTTCGCGGTGCAGGACACCTACGGGGGCCCCGAAGGGCTCCGCCGGCTGGTCGACGCCGCCCACGCCCTGGGGCTCGCGGTGTGGCTGGACGTGGTCTACAACCACATCGGCCCCGAGGGCAACCACCTCGATGACTTCGGGCCCTACCTGACCGACCAGCGCGGGACTCCCTGGGGTGCAGGGCTCAACACCGATGGTGAGCACGCCGACGCGGTGCGCCGGTGGGGGGTGGAGCACGGCATCGCCTGCGTGCGGGAGCTCCACCTCGACGGCTTCCGTCTCGACGCGGTCCACGGCATCGTCGACACCTCGGCGGTGCACCTGCTGGAGGAGTTCACCACCGCCGTCAAGGCCGAGGGCGCCCGGCTGGGCAAGCCCGTCCACGTGATCGCCGAGTCGGACCTCTGCGACCCGCGGCTGGTGCGCGAGGTCGCCGCGGGCGGGTACGGCATGGACGCCCAGTGGGCCGACGACTTCCACCACGCCGTCCACGTGGCGCTGACCGGTGAGCGGGGTGGCTACTACGTCGACCACGACGGCCTCGCCGACCTCGTGCCGATGCTGCGTGACCGCTACCTGCATGCGGGCCGGTACTCCGAGCACCGGAAGCGGACCGTCGGTCGGCCCGCCCGCGATGTGCCCTACGACCGGTTCGTGGCCTGCGTGCAGAACCACGACCAGGTCGGCAACCGCATGCTCGGTGAACGCCTGACCGCCCTCACCGACCGCGCGGGTCTGGAGGGCGCGGCAGCGGCGCTGCTGACCGCTCCGTTCGTGCCGATGCTGTGGATGGGGGAGGAGTACGCCGAGCCCGCCCCCTTCCAGTACTTCGTCTCCCACACCGACCCCGAGCTCGTCGAGGCGGTCCGCACGGGACGTCGGGAGGAGTTCTCCGCCTTCGCCTGGCAGGGTGAAGCGCCCGATCCTCAGGCCGAGGAGACCTTCCGCCGCTCCCCCATCGACCTCGACCTCGCCCGCGATGGTGGTCCGCACCAGGCGATGTTCGAGCTCTACCGGGAGCTGCTCGCCCTCCGCCGCGCGCTGCCGGTGCTCCACGACCCGGCCGGCCAGGACGTCGACGCGACCCTGCCCCCCGGGGCCCAGGCGGTTGCCCTACACCGTGTCGGTCCCCTGGGCGAGGTGGTGGTGGCCATCAACGCCGACGACCGTGACGTCGAGGTGGTCCTGCCCCATGCTCCCGGCCCCTGGCGGGAGCGGTTCTCCACCGCCGCTCGGCACCATGATGGCGTGGATCCCGCTGGACCACCCCGGCAGGAGGGCCCGACGGTGACCGTTCCGCTGCGGCGTCGCAGCGTCCGGGTGCTCGTCCGTCCCGGCACGATCGAGAGGCAGCAGACATGACCACCGAGCTCTGGCCGGGCAAGGCCTACCCACTGGGCGCCACCTTCGACGGCTACGGGACCAACTTCTCCGTGTTCTCCGAGGTGGCCGAGAAGGTCGAGCTGTGCATCTTCCACACAAAGACCCGGGAGGAGCGGATCCCGCTGCCCGAGGTCAGCGGCTTCGTGTGGCACGGCTACGCCCCCGACATCGCCCCGGGGACCCGGTACGGCTTCCGTGTCCACGGGCCCTACGACCCGGCCAAGGGCCTGCGCTGTAACCCCAACAAGCTGCTGCTGGACCCCTACGCCAAGACCGTGGTCGGTGCCCTCACCTGGGACGAGGCCATCTTCGGCTACCGCTTCGGGAACCCCGACGGGCCGATGAACACCAAGAACTCCGCCCGGTACGTGCCCAAGGGTGTGGT
>PWEU01000372.1 GCA_003554005.1 Nitriliruptoraceae bacterium | reverse complement strand
GACCTCGGTGTTGATCAGCACGTGGTCGTCGTCGGCGTCGACCCACATCACCTGGGTCTGGGGGCTCCCGTCGGCGAACAGGGTCGTCAGGGTGGCGAAGTTCGTCCCCGTCGCGAACGCCCGAAGGTCCTCGTCCAGCACCACGTCGCTGCCCTCCTGTGCTCGGGTGTCGGGTCGGTCGTCGGGGCACGGTAGCCGCCGACCGCGGGCGCCCGTGGGGCCGGAGGCAACGACCGTGCGGGCGCGTACCCTGCCCCTCCCGAACGAGAACAGCTCCGAGAACAGCTACCGTCGAAGGGCGATGATGGCGGGCGACACCGAGGTCGTGGGCGCGCCGATCGTGGCCGCCCGTGCCCCGACCGGGGTGTCGTTCGGGCGGGTCAGGTCCGGCGCGCTCCTGCTGTTGTTCCTCACCTCCGGTGCAGCAGCGCTGATCTACCAGGTGCTGTGGGCGCGCGAGCTCGGACTGCTGTTCGGGTCGACCGCGCAGGCGGCGGCGATCACCATCGCGATCTTCTTCGCCGGCCTCGCGACCGGGGGCTGGTGGTGGGGTGGGCGCGCCGGCGCCATCCGTGATCCGCTGGTCGGCTTCGGGTGGCTGGAGCTCGGGGTGGCCGCGACGGCCCTCGGCTTCCTGCTGCTGTTGCAGGTCTTCGTCGCGGTCGAGCCGACCCTGGTCGCGGTGCTCGGCGAGGGCCCGGTCGCCGACACCTTCATCCGTGCCGGGGTGGCCACCGTGGTGCTCCTGCCACCGTCGATCCTCATGGGCGGCACCCTGCCGCTGCTCGGCCAGCACCTGGTCCGTGAGCGTGCGGCCCTGGGCCGGACCGGGAGCCTGCTGTACGCGGTCAACACCCTCGGCTCCGCCCTGGGCGCCCTGGCGGCCGGCTTCCTGCTCCCCGTGCTCATCGGCTACCTCGGCGCCTACCTGGTCGCGGTCGGACTGGACGCGGCGGTCGGGATCGCGGCGCTGGCCCTGGCTGCGGTCTCCCGGCGGGCGCGGTCGGGGCAGGTGGCCGGGTCACCATCGGCGTCGGTCTCGGCGCGGACGCCCCGTCGGGCTGCTCCCGCCGCGACGGCGCCGCCGGTGCCCGCCCCCGGCGCCCCGGCCGCCGTCCTGACCGGGCTGCCGCTGTGGGTGATCTGGTCGATCGCGCTCGGCTCCGGGTTGCTGACCCTGGCGGTCGAGGTCGTGTGGACGCGCCTGTTCGCCCAGGTCCTGCAGAACAGCGCCTACACCTACGCCCTCGTGCTGGCGACCTTCCTGCTGGCCCTGGCGGCCGGTGCCGGCGTCGCGAACCGCCTCACCCGGCTGCGGGTGGTGCCGCCGCCGGTGCTGCTGGTGGGCCTGCTGCTGGCCTCCTCGGCGGTCGCCGCCGCGTCACCGTGGCTGTTCTACGCCCGCACCGAGGGGCTCGCGTTGGTCGGTGGGACCGCCAGCTTCGCCGGCTACGTGCTGGAGGCCGCCGTCTTGGCCATGATCGTTATGTTCCTCCCTGCGGTGGTCCTCGGCGCGCTGCTGCCCTACCTGCTCCGGCTGCTGCAGCAGCGTGCGGCGGCCCCGGGCCAGACCATCGGGCGGTTGGTGGCGGTGAACACCGTGGGCGGCATCGTCGGCTCCCTGGCTGCGGGGTTCGTGCTGCTGCCCTGGCTCGGCGCGTGGCGCAGCCTGCTGGTCGTCGCCGGCGGCTATGCCGTGCTGGCGGCTGTCGTCGCCGCCGTGCTGGCCCGGGCCGCCTGGCGGGCCCGGGCGGTGGCCGGTGTCGACGCCGAGGTGGCCGGGGGCGCACCGGGGCGGTGGGTCGTGGTGACGGCGGGGGCGGCCGTCGTCGCCGTGGGGCTGGTCACGGTCGTCCCCGAGGGGTGGGCCACCGTCCGGCTCGCGCCCGGGAGCGCCCAGACCCTGGTCGAGGTCCGGGAGGGGCCCCAGGCCACGGTGTCGGTGGTCGCGGACCGCGATGACCTGTTCCTCCGGGTGGACAACCACTACGTCCTCGGCGGGACCCGGGCCCTCGACGCGGAGCGCAACCAGTCGGTGGTCCCACTCCTCACCCAGTCGAGGCCGCGCTCGGTGTTCTACCTCGGTATGGGGACGGGCATCACCGCCGGTGCCGGGCTGGCCTTCGACGTCGAGCGGGTGGTGGTGTGTGAACTGATCCGGGAGGTGGTCGAGCTCGCCGAGGCCCACTTCACGCCCTGGGTCAACGGGCTGTTCATCGACGAGCGGGCGGTCGTGCGCGCCGCCGACGGCCGGACCTGCCTGCGCCGCAGCGACGAGACCTTCGACGTGATCATCAGCGACCTGTTCACCCCCTGGGAGGCCGGCACCGGCAACCTCTACACCCTGGAGCACTTCCAGACCGCCCAGCAACGGCTGACCGCGGGCGGTGCCTACGTCCAGTGGGTGCCCCTGTACCAGGTGACCGACGCCGAGCTGGGCGTGATCGGCGCGACGATGGACGCGGTGTTCGACGAGGTGACCGTGTGGCGCGGCGACCTCTACGCCGAGCGGTCGATCGTGGCGCTGGTCGGGCGTGACGATCCCCGGCCACTCGACCCCACCGTCCTCCCCGCGCAGGGTCGGCAGCTGACCGACGAGCCGCTCAGCGACGTGTTCCTCGAGGCGCTGGGACTGCGCATGTACGCCGGCAACCTCCCCGCAAGCGGCCTCTACGCCGATCGGGAGCTCAACACCGACCGGCGGCCGGTGATCGAGTACCGCGCCCCGGTCAGCCAGCGGGCCGTCCGTGCCGGTGAGGCGACGTTCGTGACCGGGGCGGCCAGGGAGGCGTTCTACCTCGCGCTCGAGGAGGCGGTGCCCCTGGCCGACGATCCGTTCCTGGCACGGCTGGACGAGCGGCAGCTCGGCTACGTCACGGCCGGGCGGAACTACTCACGCTTCCGGCTGCTCGACCGTCAGGGCCAGGCCGAGGACGCCCAGGTGTGGTTGGACCGCTTCCTCGCGGACTCACCGGCTGAGGCCTCGGGTCCGCGGGACGTCTCGCCGGCGGCACGGCTGCTGCCGCGGCTGCTGCCGGGTCCCGACCAGCAGCGCAGCACTGCGCCGGGGTAGTGCCGGCTCGGTCAGGCGTCGCGACGCAGCCGCAGGACCGCTCCGCCGTCGTCGGTACGCAGCGGCGTGATCTGGAAGCGGGAGCCGGTCTGCCGGTCGCCGCTCATGCCGCTGAGCACCCGGTGCAGTTCGCCACCGAAGACCTTGGCGTCGG
>PWEU01000057.1 GCA_003554005.1 Nitriliruptoraceae bacterium | reverse complement strand
GGCACCAACGTGGCGATCGTGATCGGTGGGGTCCTCGGGCTGGCCGGGTTGCTCCGCGCGCCTGCGGCCGTGCGGCGGACGGCGGTGGCTGCGGTGGTCCCGTGGTTCGCGTTCCTGACCCGCTTCGAGCCGAGCGTGCTGCGTGCCGGGTCGATGGCCCTGTTGCTGCTGCTGGCCGGGGTGCGAGGGCACGTGAGGGATGCCCGACACGCCTTGGCCGTGGCGGTGCTCCTGCTCGTCCTGCTCGACCCGCGGCTGGCCGCCTCGCTCGGGCTGCTGCTGTCCGCGACCGCCACCGCAGGCGTGCTGCTCGTGGCACCGGTGGTCCGCGACCGGCTCCCGGCTCGCGTCCCACGCCGGTTGGCGACCCTGGTCGGGGTGACCGTCGGCGCGCAGGTGGCGGTCCTGCCGGTGCTGCTGGCCCCCTTCGGTGAGCTCGCGTTGGTGAGCGTGCCGGCCAACCTGCTCGCGGTGCCGGCGGCGGTCGTGGCGGCGACGCTGTCCTTCGTCGCCACGGCGCTCGCCGTGGTCCACGTCGAGCTCGCCGCGTGGGGTTTCGCGCTGGCTGGGCCGGGGGCCCGGATGGTGCTGCTGGTCGCCGAACACCTCTCGGGCCGCGGCGCCGCGATCGACGTCACCCGGCCACTGACCGTGCTCGCTGCGGGAGCGAGCCTGGTGTGGCTCCTGGCGGCGACCCGGGGGGGGACGCGACGGGTCGGGGCGGCGGTGACCGTCCTCGCCCTGCTGCTGGCCAGCGTCCCGGCCGTGACCGGCAGCCTGCGACCCGCCGGCCTGACCGTCACGGCGATCGATGTCGGACAGGGGGACGCGTTCCTGGTCGAGTCGCCGTCGACGCGGGTGCTCGTCGATGCTGGTGGTGACGACACCGCCGCGCGTTGGCTCCGACAGCACGGCCGGCGGCAGCTCGACCTGGTGGTGGTCACCCACCCGCACCTCGACCACGTCGGTGGCGTGCCCGAGGTCCTGCGCCGGATACGGGTCGGAGCCGTCTGGGCGCTGCCGCTGCCGACCGAGCTGGCTGAGGCCGCGGAGGTCTGGCGCGTGGCGGCCGCCCGTGGTGTCCCGGTCCGGGCACCGAGCCGGTCGACGACCGTGCAACTGCAGGACGTGACCATCGAGGTGCTGCACCCGCCTGCCGGGCGTCCCTACCGGTTCGCCCGGAGCGAGCTGAACGAGTCCTCCCTCGTGCTGCGGTTCCACCACGCTGGAGCCCGCCTGCTCACCACCGGCGACATCGAGCTCCAGGCACAGCGGGATCTGCTGGCCTCCGATCCCCACCGGCTGCGTGCCGAGGTGCTGATCGTGCCCCACCACGGCGCAGCGACCACCGATCCGGCCTTCCTGGCGGCGGTGGCGCCCCAGGTGGCGATCATCAGCGCGGGGGAGGACAACCGCCACGGGCACCCCCATCCTGACACCCTCGCGGTCCTGGACGGCCTCGGGGCGCAGATCCGTCGCACGGACCGTGAGGGCACCGTGGCGGTGCGGGTCCCCCGCCAGGAGCCAGAGGCTGCCGCTGGGCCGCTCGTGCTGCTCGCCGGATCCGAGGCGCCCGGAGCGCCCACCGCGCCCGGCGGGAGCGCCGCCCCGCCCGCCGCGCCGACCCGACCCGGTGGGCTGCCAGGCGAGGGCAGCGCCCCGACCCTCGGTCGCGAGGTCGCCGGGCAGGCCAGCGTCGTCGGTGCCGGCCTCGCCGATGCCAGCCCCCGGGTCGCACCGCACTGCGCGGCTGCCCGCGCGCCGCCGGTCACGTCACCGCGACGGAGGAGCCGCGTCCTCACCCGTCGGTAGGCTGCACGGCATGGCCGTCCTGCTGCTCGCCGGAGACGACGACCTCCTGCTCCTGCGGGAGGGGGAACGCCGCCTGGAAGCGATGCTCGCCGCTGAGCCGGACCTCACCGTCGATCGCTACGACGTGGCGGAACTGGAGCACCTGCCCGAGTTGCGGACCACCTCGCTGTTCGGCGGCCGCACCTGCGTGGTCCTGCGGGGGGTCGAGGCCATCGCCGGTGACCTGAAGGCAGAGGTGGAGCGCTACCTCGAGGCCCCGTCGCCCGACGCGGACCTGGTGCTGGTGGCGCGCGGGACCGGTCGCGTGCAGCGGATCGCGAAGCGTGCGAAGGAGCAGGGCGAGCGCGTGGACGTCAAGCGCCCCGCCGACTGGGACGACCACGGGTGGGACCGGGTGGTCGGGGAGGAGTTCCGGCGGCTGCGACGCAAGGCCGACGCGACCGCGATCGCCGCGATCCGTACCCACGCCGGCACCGAGCCCGCGGCCATCGCCTCCCAGGTCGGCTCGGTGTGCGCGACCCATGCCGACGCGCCGGTGCTGCTGGCCGAGCACGTCGATGCGGTGGTGGCCGGCCACGGTCGGGCCTCCGGGTTCGCTGTTGCCGATGCCATCGCGGAGCGCGATCCGCGCGGGGCCATGGTCGCGGTGCGCGGTGCGCTGGACGCCGGGGAAGCGCCCCTGGCCATCGTCGGGGCGATCACCTACCGGGTCCGGCAGCTGCTGCAGGTGCGGTCCGGGGCCAGCCCGAAGGCGGCAGGTCTGCGGCCCGGCCGCGGCTACGAGGACACCAAGGCCCGCGCGCGGGCCTTCGCGCCCGGGGAGCTCGCATGGGTCCACGACCGGCTGGCGCAGCTCGACCTGCAGCTGAAGGGCTCCGATCTCCCCGACGCCACCGTACTGGAGCTGGCCGTGCTGGAGCTGGCCACCGCCCGTGAGGTCGGTGCCCCCTTCAACCCGCTGGTGTCCCGGAGCTGAGGCCCCGGAGGGCTCACGACGCCGGCGGCTGCGGTCGCCGTTCGACCGTCTCGCGGATGGCCCGCGCGGCCACGCCCAGCGCATCCAGCTCGTGGCCTTCGGCGGTCTCCGCCGCCGCGACGGTCGCACGGGTGCGCTGGAGGTGGCTGCGTCGGCTCTCCAGCCACTGGTCCACGGCCGCGCTCACGTCCACCTGCGGTTGGTCCTCACCCGTAGGTGCGGTGCCCATCCCGGACAGCGCTGCCACGGCGGCGGCTCGGCGGGCACGTTGCAGGTCCCTGGCCAGTCCCAGGCGCTCGCGGCGGGCCCACCCGCTGCGGGCCTCGACGCGTCGCAGCGTCTCCTCGAGCCGGTCGGCGCCGAGCCGGTCCGAGAGCTGCAGGAGCGCGTCGGCGACCGCGGGCTGGGGTAGGCCGTCGGCCAGTTGACGGTCCACGGCGGCGACGTCGGGCACCAGTGCGAGGTCGCGCGCTCCGGCCAGGAACCGGGCCAGGTCGGGCTCCACGAGATCGTCGACCAGCCAGCGCACGTGCGCGGTCCTGGCGCGGCGCTGGCTGCGCGTCCCGAGCTGGTCCAGCTGGGCGAGCACCTGGTCCGCGATCCGACGCTGGTCCTCGGCGGCCTCGACCGGATCGGGCGCCGTCGGATCGGTCAGCAGGACCCGGCTCAGGGTGATGACCAGCTCCTCCACCGGCAGCTCGAGCTCCCGGAGCCGAGCCGGATCGTGCGCCTCCCCGAGGGCGTCCAACCGCTCCCACCAGCCATGGGCATCGACGATGTGGATGGCCGCCTGGATCGTCTCGACAGCGGTACCGAGCGGGACGTCGGCCTCCGCGGCCAGCCGTGACACGGCGGTGATCCCCAGCCGGTCGACGAGGTCGTTGACCACGACGGTGGTGATCAGCTCGCGGCGGAGACGGTGCTCGGTCAGCAGCTCACCGAACCGCGTGACGGCGCCGGCGGGCAGCGACCGCGCGAGGGCGGGTTGGAGCAGGGCGGCATCGGGGATCTGTGAGGCCAGCAACGCCTCCTTCAGCTCCCGTTTCGCCCAGGCCAGCAGGGTCGCCAGCTCCGGCCGGCTGAGCCCGGCTCCAGCCTCCCCGCGGGTGGCGAGCTCGGTACTGGAGGGCAGCGACTCGGCGTCGCGGTCGAGGTCGGTCTCCTCCTCCAGACGGGTCAGCAGCTGCTCGTAGTGCTCCAGGCTGCGGGGGCTGCGGTCCAGCTCCCGAGAGATGGCGGCCGCGTTGGCGGCGACCACGTCCAGGGCCTGCTCGACGCCCTCCGGGGCCAGCTCCTCCAGGAGCTGGTTGCGCTCCGCACGTCCCAGCTGCCCCCGCTCCTCGGCCATGCGGAGCAGGATCTTCAGGTTCACCTCCAGATCGGAGGTGGCGACGCCCGCAGCGTTGTCGATCGCATCCTGGTTGACCAGGGTGCCCCGGCGTGCGAGCTCGATCCTGGCGCGTTGGGTCACCGCCAGGTTGGCGCCCTCAGCGATGACCCGCGCCCGCACCGTGGAAGCCTCGACCCGGACGTCGGCGTTGGCGCGGTCGCCGATCTCGCTCTCCGGCTCGCTCGTCGCACGGATGTAGGTCCCGATGCCACCGGCGAACAGCAGATCGATCGGGGCACGCAGCACCGCGCGGATCAGCTCCGGTGGGGTGAGCTCCGTGGCCTCGACCCTGAGCAGGCCCCGGACCTCCTCGGTGAGCTCGACCCGCTTGGCGGCACGGGGCACGATCATCGCACCGGGGGACAGGACCTCGGGGTCGTACTGGCTCCAACTCGAGCCCGGCAGGTCGTAGAGGCGTTGGCGCTCCTCGAAGCTGCGCTCGGGATCCGGGTCGGGGTCGAGGAACACGTGCCGGTGGTCGAAGGCCGCCACCAGCCGGACGCTGCGCGAGCGGAGCAGGCCGTTGCCGAAGACGTCGCCGGACATGTCGCCGATGCCGGTCACGGTGATCGGGTCGGTGGCGACGTCGACGTCGAGCTCGCGGAAGTGCGCGGTGACCGCGACCCATGCGCCCTTGGCGGTGACGCCGTGGCGCTTGTGGTCGTAGCCGTGCTGGCCGCCCGAGGCGAAGGCGTCGTCGAGCCAGAACCCGTAGCGGGCGGCCACCTCGTTGGCCAGGTCGGAGAAGGTGGCGGTCCCACGGTCCGCGGCCACGACGAGGTAGGGGTCGTCGCCGTCGTGGCACAGCACGTCCGGGGGCGGGACGATCCGGTCGCCATCGAGGTCGTCGGTGACATCGAGCAGTCCTCGGATGAAGGTGACGTACTGTCGGCGGGCCTCGGCGGGCCTGTCGGCGGGATCCTCCGGCTCCCGGGTGAGCACGAACCCGCCCTTTGCCCCCGAGGGGACGATGACGGCGTTCTTGAGCACCTGCGCCTTGACGAGGTCGAGCACCTCGTTGCGCACGTCGTCGCGGCGGTCGGACCAGCGCAGACCGCCCCGGGACACCGGGCCGCTGCGCAGGTGCACACCCTCGACCCGCGGCGAGTGGACGAAGATCTCGCGGTAGGGCAGGGGTTGCGGCGCGTCGGAGACCAGGGAGGGGTCGATCTTCAGGGCGACGTAGGGCTCGCCGGTGTCGTCGGCCCGGGCGTCTGGCCGGAAGGCGTTGGTCCGCAGCGTGGCATCGATCAGCTCCAGCAGCCGGCGCAGGATGCGATCATGGTCCAGGCGGTCGAGCTGGTCCAGCTCCGACAGCACCGCTGTCCTGGTGTGCTCGGCGGACGGCGCGCCCGTCCTCCGGTGGGGGGCGAGCCGGGCGTGGATGTGGTCCACCAGGGCATGGACCGTGTCGGGGTGCGACACCAGGATCGTGTCGACGTAGGCCGGGGTGTAGGGGGTCCCGAGCTGCCGGCGGAGCCGGCGGTAGGCCCTGAGGAGCGAGATGTCGTACCAGTCGAGGCCGGACACCACGACCAGCCGGTTGAGGGGATCGACCTCGAGGTGGCCACGCCAGGCGGCAAGGATCGCATCGGACCCCCGGGGGCCGTCGCGCTCCGGGTCGAGCCCCGTTGCCCGCACGCCGAAGTCGTGCAGCGTGGCCGCGGGGACGGTGCCGTCGGCGAGCGGGTGGGGCACCTCGTCCACGATCGTGAGCCCGAGGCTCTCCAGGATGGGGAGGAAGGCGGACAGCTCCAGGGTGCCGCCACGCTTGGCGGCGAGCAGGCGCACCGGTGCGGACGAGGCGTAACCGGGCGTGTGGTCCCCGTCGGCTACTGCGTCGGCACCGTGGTGGGCCGGTGTCGACCGGAGCCACACCAACAGCGAGGAGTCGCCCTCGAGCGTCTCCGCCAGCAGCCGGACATCGGTGACCGCGTCCAGCGGGTCGGTCACGTCCCGGTAGGAGCGCGGGAGCCGGGCCACGATCGTCCGGCCGATGGTCTCCGCCGGTCCGGGTCCCATGCGGGTGGCCAGCTCGCCCACCCCCGTCTCCTCCCAAGGGCGTGCGAGGTCGGCGATCGTCCGGCTGAGATCCACCGCCCGGGCCGGGACGAGGGTGTCCCAGGTCGCGGGGTCGTTCGGAGCGTGCAGCTCCAGCAGGTACCGCGTGATGGCGTCGCGCTGGAGGTCGATCGAGGCGTCGACCTCGACCCCGGTCGCCTCGAAGCGTTCGCGGAGGACGGTCCGCAGGCGCCTGGCGAGCTCGGGGCTCCACCGTTCGCGGGGGAGGGCGACCACGACGGACAAGGTGCCGCTCGGTGGGTGCGGGCAGGCGAAGGCGGCCACCTCGTGGTGCTGCTCGGCCTGCAGGAGCCCGACCAGCAGCTCCCGGAAACTGGTCCGCGTCGAGCGCAGGAGCTCGTCCTTGGGGATCGCATGCGCCAGGGTGATCAGCGTGATGGCGTCGTGGGAGCCGTCGACGACGTCCTCCACCTCGAGGACCTGTCGCAGCCGCCGACGGAGCACGGGGGTGTTGCGGACGGGCTCGGCGATGCCCTTGCGGGTCAGGAGCCCGAGGACCCGGATCCGTGTGTCGTCATCGTTCGCGTGGGGGCGGTCACCGGCCCCGTCGTCGCGGTCGTGCCGTCCCGCCCCGTCGGGGACGGCGACGTCGAACACCTCAATCGGCGTCCGGCGCTGGACCGTCGACCGCCTCCGGGTCCGCGAGGCGGTCAGTCGGGGTAGGTCGTCGCAGGCGGGGGCGGCACCGATGTCCGCCAGCAGGCGCCGTCGCCGCTCCTCGTCGCGCAGCAGGCCGAAGGTGCGGTCGGGTGGCGTCCCACCGGCGCCCGGCAGCGTCTCCACCCCGAGCAGGAGCAGGTTGTCGTCCAGCAGCCAGGCCAGGAACGCGGCCACCTCGGCGTCGCGGGGGTCACCGGTCGCCAGGGCCGCCGCCGCAGCTTCGACCTCGGCCCGCATCGCCGCGTGATCGGTGGTCACGACATCGACATCGCGGAGGTCGGCGGACAGCCGTGACCGCAGCGCATCGATGACCTCGGCATCGGGGGTGAGGCCGCTGACGTCGAGCTGGATCACCGAGAGCCGGTGAGCAGCGGTGCGGGCGGGCACGATGGCGTCGACGCGACCGTGGTCGTCGAACTCCAGCCCGAGGATGGGGTGGAAGATGCCGCGGACCTCGAGCCCGCTCGAGCCCAGCTCCGCGGTGATGGTCGACAGCAGGAAGGGCCGGTCCTCCCAGATCACCTCCACGGTGGCGTGGCCGGTGTCGTCGCCCCAGGGTCGCACGGCGATGTGCAGCTCACCCGGTGCCCGGGCATCGAGCTCCGCCAGGATGCCCGCCAACCGGTCGTTGAGGTCGCTGGTCGGCTGGGCGAGGACGTGATCGGGAGCGCGACGCAGCGCGGCGTCGGCCAGGGATGACAGCAGGGCGGGCCGGGAGTGGTCGCTCGCGGCGACCGCCGCGCGCAGCCGCTCGGTGGCAGTCGCCGGGTCCGTCACGTCACCGTCCCTCGTCGCGCGGGTGGGCCACCACCGACCCTAGGCCGATGCCAGGTCAGGTGGGAGCGGCCGGGAGGTTCGCCCCGGACACGACGATGGCGCCCCGTGGGGCGCCCGATGGTCGCTCGTCCGGCCCGTCGGGCGACGGGCCGTGGCCGCTCACAGCGTGGCGAGTTGCTTCGCCATGCCGGACTTGCGGTTGGCGGCGGTGTTGCGGTGCACGACGCCCTTGCTGGCGGCCTTGTCCAGCGTCTTGGACGCCGCCTGGAAGGCCTCGGTCGCATCGTCCTTGTCACCCGCGGTGACGGCGTCGCGGAAGCGGCGGACGTCGGTCTTCAGGGTCGAACGCACGCGCTTGTTGCGGGCCCGGCGCGTCTCGTTCTGCCGGTTGCGCTTCATCTGGGACTGGATGTTGGCCATGCGGGGTTCGTTCCTTGGGCTGCTGCACCGGCGGGTGCGGGGCATCGGGCGTGGGCGGGACTCGTGGGAGGGCGGTGGCGCCCGGTGTCGTTCGCGGGGATCGGCGGCGGTGGGACCGGGGCCGAGCCGTACGGTGCGACCGCGCCGCGCTCCGACCCGGGGATCACCCGGTGACCGGTGGGTCGTCGTGCACGACAGGTGAGCCGCGCGCGGATGGCGGAGAGCAACGGTACCAGCGGCGTCGTGACCGCGGCAACCGGTGCCCGGGCTGAGCGGTCGTCGCGCATGGTGTGCGCCGCTCCCCGCGCTTGGTGTGCGCCGCTCCCCGCGCTCGCTGCTCGGGGCTCTCGGGGCGTCAGGGACGGAAGGCGATCTTGACCAGCCCGGGTTCCCGGGCCGCGAAACGGGCGTAGGCCCCGGGACCGTCACGCAGGGCGACCTCGCGGTGGGTGACGCAGACCTCGGCGGGGGAGTGCAGTCGCCCGTCGGTCAGCGCCGTCAGCACCAGCGGCAGCGTCGCCAGCACGTTGGCGCGACCGAACCGGACGGTGAGGTTGCGGTCGTAGGCCTCGGCGGGGGAGAAGGCGAACCGTTCGTCGGTCTGGACGGCGATCACCGAGCAGGTCCCGCCTGGCGCGGTGACGGTGAAGGCCAGGCGCTGGCCCGCGGCGCTGCCCGACGCCTCGACCACGGCGGGGGCCCCACCGGCCAGGAGGGGCTCCTCCAGAGCGTCCGCCGGGGCCAGCGCGAGGTCGGCCCCGAGGGCGACGGCACGCTCGCGCCGGTCGGAGACGGGATCGATCGCCACCACCGGCCCGGCTGCCTGGGCCCGCGCGACGGCCACCGCACACAGCCCGACGGCACCGAGCCCCACCACGACCAGGGCGTGACCGGGTCGTGGGTCCGCTCGCGCCACCGCCTCCCAGGCCGTGGGCAGGTTGTCGCTGCACAGCAGGGCGGTGGCGTCGTCCATCCAGGTGGGGACGAGCCGCAGGGTGGCGTCCGCCCAGGGGACCCGCAGCCGGTGTGCCTGCCCGCCGTCGAGCGCAGCGGCGGGGTCACCGGGTGGACCGAAGCCGAACAGCGCCCCCCGGTCGCAGCGGGCGGTCAGCCCCACCTCGCACCGAGCGCAGCGGCCGCAGGAGGTCGAGAAGGGGACGAGCACCCGGTCACCGATCCGGCGCTCTGCCACCTCGGTGCCCACGGCACCGATGCGTCCCACCACCTCGTGCCCGGGCACGACCCCGCCACTCGCGGGCTCGCGTCCCAGGTAGGGATGGAGGGCGGAGCCGCACAGCCCGGCCACCTCGACGTCCACGATGGCGTCGGTGGGCGCGCGCAGTTCCGGGTCCGCGCGCTCCGGGTCGAAGCGGATGCGTCGTGGACCGTCGAACACCAGCGCCTGCACGTCGGTCCTCCACCTCGTCGGCGGGTGGGGATGGTGCCGGCGCACGACGTGGCGGAGACCACGTCGGCGGGCACCACCGCGCCGATACCCTGCCGACGCTAGCCACGGACCGGTGCGTGTTCCCACCGAGATCCACCGTCTCACCCCCCGATGCGTCCACACCGGACGTGGAAGGCTCCTCCGCGTCGTGACCTACCGCACCGAGCGCATCCGCAACTTCTGCATCGTGGCCCACGTGGACCACGGCAAATCGACGTTGGCCGACCGGATGCTGCAACTGACCGAACTGGTGGACGCCCGGCAGATGCGCTCGCAGTACCTCGACAAGATGGACATCGAGCGCGAGCGCGGCATCACCATCAAAGCGCAGACCGCCCGGCTGCCCTACAAGCCGCTCGGCGACGCCGCCGACGAGTACCTGCTGAACCTGATCGACACGCCGGGGCACGTGGACTTCTCCTACGAGGTGTCGCGGGCCCTCAACGCCTGCGAGGGCGCGGTCCTGTTGGTCGACGCCGCCCAGGGCATGGAGGCGCAGACGATCGCGAACCTCTACCTGGCGCTCGAGGCGGATCTGGAGATCATCCCGGTCCTGAACAAGATCGACCTGCCCGCCGCCCGCCCCGACGAGGTGGCCCGGGAGATCGCCTCGATCATCGGCGGCGAGCCCGACGACGTCCTGCGCATCTCGGCCAAGACCGGCCAGGGCGTCGCCGCCGTCATGGACGCGATCGTGGACCGCGTCCCATCGCCGAAGGGCGAACCCGAGGGGCCGGCCCGGGCCCTGATCTTCGACTCCATCTACGACCCCTACCGCGGGACGCTGGTGTACTTCCGCGTGGTCGACGGTGAGCTCCGCTCCGGTGACCGCATCCGCCTGCTCGCCACCGGGTTCGAGGGGGAGATCGACGCCCTCGGCGTCCACGCGCCCGAGGAGACGCGCATCGACGCACTCGGGGTCGGCGAGGTGGGCGTGCTGTCGGCCGCGATCAAGGAGGTCAGCGAGGCCAAGGTCGGTGACACCATCACCCTGGCCGGCCGCGGCGCCCGCACCGTGCCGCCGCTGCCCGGGTACCGCGAGCCCCTGCCGATGGTGTTCTCCGGGCTGTACCCGGTCGACTCCGACGACTTCCCCCAGCTGCGTGATGCCCTCGACAAGCTGCGGCTCAACGACGCGTCCTTCAGCTTCGAGCCCGAGACCTCCGCAGCGCTCGGGTTCGGGTTCCGCTGCGGCTTCCTCGGACTGCTGCACCTGGAGATCATCACCGAGCGGCTCGACCGCGAGGTCGACATCCCCCTGGTGACCACCGCCCCCAGCGTGCGCTACCGCGTCACCCTGGAGGGCGTCCTCGACGAGGACACCGGCGAGCCCGAGGTCGTCGAGGTGGCCAACCCCCAGGACCTGCCCGAGCCCAACCGGATCGCGCAGCTCCGGGAGCCGACGGTCCGCGCGATGATCCTGACCCCGACGGCCTACGTCGGCCCGGTGATGCAGCTGTGCGAGGGCCGGCGCGGGACCATGATCGCCATGGACTACCTCACCGAGGAGCGCGTGGAGCTGCGCTACCAGCTCCCGCTCGCGGGCATCATCACCGATTTCTTCGACCAGCTGAAGTCCCGGACCCGCGGCTACGCGTCCCTCGACTACGAGCCCGGCGACTACACGCTCGCCGACCTGGTCCGCGTGGACCTGCTCCTCAACGGTGAACCGGTGGACGCCTTCAGTTCGATCGTGCACCGCGACGAGGCCTACGCCTTCGGCAAGTCGATGACGGAGAAGCTGAAGGAGCTGATCCCCCGGCAGTTGTTCGACGTCCCCGTCCAGGCGGCGATCGGGTCGAAGATCATCGCTCGGGAGACCATCAAGGCCAAGCGCAAGGACGTGCTGGCCAAGTGCTACGGCGGCGACGTGTCCCGCAAGCGCAAGCTGCTGGAGAAGCAGAAGGAAGGCAAGAAGAAGATGAAGTCCGTGGGGTCGGTCGAGGTGCCTCAGGAGGCGTTCGTCTCGGCCCTGCGGACCAGCGCCGGCACCGGCGACTGACGACCGGCGCCACCGAGCGAGGAGGCCCACGTGACCGACCAGGAGCAGCCCGGGCGGGCGGACACGCGGGCTGATGGTCCCGACACCGCACCGGACGACCAGGCGCTGACGCCGGCGGACGCCGAGGACGTGCTCACCGACGACGAGCAGGCGGTGGTGGCTCACGCCAACGCCGTCCCCGAGGGCTCCGACGCCGACCTGTGGGCCTTCGTGTTCGACTCCTCGCTCCGGGCCCAGGAGGCCCTGCTGGCCTCGATGCGGCTCGTGGCCCGCCAGCAACTCAAGCTCGAGGACGCGGCGATCGTCGCCAAGGTGCGGGGGCGGGTCCGGATCCCCCAGACCAAGGACGTCTCCCCGTCCCAGGGCGCGGTCGGCGGGGCCTGGATCGGCATCCTGGCCGGGCTGTTCCTGGGACCGGGAGGGCCGCTGGTCGGTGGGGCGTTGGGTGCGGCGGCCGGGGGCTTGTTCGCCAAGCTCCGCGATTTCGGCATCGACGACGACGAGATGAAGCGCATGGGCGAGGACCTCGTCGACGGCGAGGCCGCGCTGTTCCTGCTGGTCGAGGACTGCCACCGCATGCGTGCGCTGCACGAGGTGTCCCGGTTCCCGGCCCGGATCCTGGTCGCCACCGCCGACCCGGAGCTGGTGGAGGAGGTCCGGTCCCGGCTGGCGGTGGACCCCTGGGACGCCGTGTGAGCTCGTCCCCACCCCGCGTGGCCATCACCCCGGCGGATGCGGCCGGTGACCGCGACTGGTTGACCTCCCCGGTCGAGTGCGGATCCGCCGCGGGGTTCGGGGTCTACCTCCACGTGCCCTTCTGCCACCACCGCTGCGGCTACTGCGATTTCGCCGTCGCCGCCGTGGGAGGCCTGGACCCCGCGCGGCGCGACGACCTGGAGGGTCGCTACGTCGCGGCGATCCGGGCGGACCTCGCCCGGCAGGTCGCCGCCGGCCGCCGTGCCCACGCCCCGCCGGACGCCGACCACCTCGACGACCGGTGGCCGGAGGTCACCAGCGTGTTCGTCGGCGGCGGGACCCCGACCCTGCTGTCGCCGGAGCGCCTGTCGTCGGTGATCGCCTCGGTGGGCGAGGAGCTCGACCTCGCGGCCGAGGTTGAGGTGACCGTGGAGGCGAACCCCGAGACCGCCTCGCGCGAGCTGTTCGAGGCCCTGGTAGCCGTCGGGGTCACCCGCGTGTCGATCGGGGCCCAGTCCTTCACCCCCCACGTGCTCAAGACCCTGGAGCGCGAGCACACCGCGGCCAGGCCGCTCATGGCCGCGGCGATGGCCCGGGAGGCCGGCATCGCCGAGCTCAGCCTCGACCTCATCTACGGCACCCCCGGTGAGACCGCTGACGAGTGGGACGACACCCTCGCCCGGGTGCTGACCGCCGACGTCGACCACGTCTCCGCCTACGCGCTGACGATCCACGACGGCACCCCCTTCGGTCGACGCGTGGCCCGGGGCCTGCTGCCCGATGTCGAAGAGGACGTCCAGGCCCAGCGGTTCGCGGCGCTGCGCCAGGTGCTCGGTGCCGGTGGGTTCGAGCACTACGAGGTGTCCAACCCCGCCCGGGGGAGCCGCTCGCGGAGCCGGCACAACCTGCTGTACTGGCGCCACGGTGACTACCTCGGCGTCGGGGCGGGGGCCCACGGCCACCTCGCCGGTCGTCGCTGGTGGAGCACGCGCAGCGCCCCCCGCTACGTCCACGCCGTCGCGGCGGCGGGGGCCAGCGCGTGGGGGGAGGGGGTCACGCCCCTGGCGGGCTCGGAGGTCCTCGACGACGCCCAGCGCGCCGCCGAGCGGCTGTTCCTGGGCCTCAGGGTCCGGGAGGGGCTCCACCCGGGTGACCTGCCGCCGATCCAGCCGCTGGCCCTGGAGGACGCGCTGTCCGCTGGCCTGGTCGAGACCGCCTGCGGACGACTGCGGTGTACCGAGGCGGGCTGGTTCCTCCTGGACGACGCGGTCGACCGGCTGACGGTGTGAGCGCGGTCACCGACGCCCTCGTCGCCCGCCTGGTGGAGGTCGTGGGCCCGACCCAGGTGCTGAGCGACCCCGGCGCCCGCGCCGCCTTCGAGACCGACTGGACGGGTCGGTGGCGCGGGCGGGCCCGAGCGGTGGTGCGGCCCGCCGACACCGCCGAGGTGGCCGCGGTGGTCGCGGCCTGCGCGGAGCAGGGTGCGGCGATCGTGCCCCAGGGCGGCAACACCGGGCTGGTCGGCGGCAGCGTCCCGCGGGACGGCGAGGTGGTCGTCTCCCTGACCCGGTTGGACGGCCTCGGGCCGGTGGACGTGGCTGCCCGCGAGGTCACCGTCGGCGCCGGTGCGACCCTGGCCGCGGTGCAGGCGCACGCCACGGCGGCAGGGCTGGCCTACGGCGTGGATCTGGCCGCCCGCGACTCCGCGACGATCGGTGGCACCATCGCCACCGACGCCGGCGGGATCCGGGTCGTGCGCTACGGCGCCACCCGAGCGCAGGTGCGCCGCCTGGAGGTCGTGCTCGCCGATGGCCGGATCGTGGAGGGTGCGGTCGGCGACGGTGGCGAGCCGTCGGGCGCGCGATCGGACCTGGCGCGCGTGATCGGCAGCGAGGGGACGCTGGCGCTGATCACCGCGGCGAGGCTCCGGCTCCTGGAGCCGCCGCGCCACCGCGCGGTCGCGTTGCTGGCCGTCAGCGACGTCGCTGCCGCCCT
>PWEU01000103.1 GCA_003554005.1 Nitriliruptoraceae bacterium | reverse complement strand
GTCCTTCGGCGTGGTCACCCGCTGCTCACCCACCGCGTGCAGCTTGGCCTCGATCTCCGGGGTTCCGCCGTCGCTGCGGGCGAACAGGGCCGGGAAGCTCCAGTACTCCTCCGGGACGAAGGCGCGGATCTCCTCCTCCCGGTCCACGATCATCCTGAGTGCCACCGACTGCACCCGACCGGCGGAGATCCCCGACGACACCGCCCGCCACAGGACGGGTGAGATGCGGTAGCCGACGATGCGGTCGACGGCCCGACGGGCCTGCTGGGCGTCCACCAGGGCGGTGTTCAGACGTCGAGGTGACGCGAAGGCCTCCCGGATCGCGGCCTCGGTGATCTCGTCGAAGGTCACCCGCTTGGTGTCGTCGAGGTCGAGGTCGAGCACCTCGGCGATGTGCCAGGCGATCGCCTCGCCCTCCCGGTCGAGGTCCGGGGCGAGCCAGACGCTGGTGGCCTCCTTGGCGGCCTTGCGCAGGGCGGCGACGTGCTTCTTCGAGCCCTCTGGGACCTCATAGACCAGCTCCGCGTCGCCCGCGTCGGTGAACTCGATGGCGAAGTCGGAGCGCGGGAGGTCGCGGATGTGTCCGTAGGAGGCCAGGACCTTGTAATCCGAGCCGAGGTAGCGCTCGATGGTCTTGGCCTTGGCGGGTGACTCGACGATGACGAGGTTGTCTGCCACGGGTGGGGACGCCCTTCCTGGGGGGGGTGCGCCACGCATCCAGCGGGCGACGAGTTGCGCGGAAGGTGATGCCAGCGAGCCCATCTGTCAATCCCGACGGGATCGCCGGACGCCGAGGTGGCGGCGCCCGATCGCGACGGGGTCCCCGAAGGGGGACCCCGCTGGAGACACCCGAGCAGCGCGCGATCCGCACGGGCTGTGGGTGTCGCGCACGCCCGGAGATGGCCGGCGGGAAACCGTTCGCGCTAGGCTCGCCGACGGTAGGCGAGCCGTGGCGGCCCACGGTCTCGCCGTCTCGCATGCCAGGGGCGTTGCCGGTCCCCGACGGGGTCGACCCTACGGAGCGCTCCCCCTGCAGCGGCCTCGACGAGTTGCTCGGGACCCGCGGGGAGCGAGACCCCCGATCTCGACCACCACACCGCGGTAGCCCACCGCGCTCCGACCAGCTTCGCAGCATCCAACCGGACCCGGCCTGCGCGACGACACGGTTACCGCCACACGCGACGGCCGGCTCCCCGGCGGAGGGAGGACCTCCCCCGCCCGGAACGACCGAAAGGGACGTCCCCGTGGAACTGATCCCCTACCTCGCGATCGTCGCAGCTCTGGCGGCACTCGCGCTCGCGGCCTACTACGCGAAGGTGGTGAACGCCGCCGACCCCGGCAACGAGGCCATGCAGGAGATCGCGGCCGCCATCCGCGACGGTGCCATGGCGTTCCTGCGCCGCGAGTACCGCGCGATCGCCTTCTTCGTCCTCGCGCTGACCATCGTCGTGTTCATCGCTCTCCCGACGCTGCGCCCCTGGGGTTCCATCGGCGTGATCATGGGGGCGGTGTTCTCCGCGATCGCCGGCTTCGTCGGCATGCGGATCGCCACCGCTGCCAACGTGCGCACGGCCAACGCCGCCCGGGACGGTGCGGGCAAGGCGCTGCCGCTGGCCTACCGCGGTGGCGCGGTGATGGGATTCACCGTGGCCGGGCTCGGTCTGCTGGGCATCTCCCTGGCCTACCTGTTCTTCGTGCAGATCCTCCGGGTCGACGATGCCTTCCAGGTCGTGGCGACCTTCGGGCTGGGTGGCTCCTCGATCGCACTGTTCGCCCGTATCGGCGGCGGCATCTACACCAAGGCGGCCGACGTCGGCGCTGACCTCGTCGGCAAGGTCGAGGCCGGTATCCCCGAGGACGACCCCCGCAACCCGGCCACGATCGCCGACAACGTCGGTGACAACGTCGGTGACGTCGCCGGCATGGGCGCCGACCTGTTCGAGTCCTACGCCGGATCCATCGTGGCACCGATGGTGCTGGCTGCTCTGCTGTTCGGCGGGGTGGACTTCACCACCAAGGTCGTGGCCGACGACTTCACGGCCCTGCAGACCACGACCTTCCTGTTCCCACTGCTGATCGGCGCGGTCGGCATGCTGGCCTCGATCCTCGGGTCGTTCCTGGTCCGGGGACGCAAGGGCAAGTCGCTGTCCAGCCAGCTGCACTTCGGCACCAACGTCGCGATGGTCATCACCGCGGTGGCCGGTGTCGCCGGGGCCGCGTGGATGTTCAGTGGGGTCGAGGAGATCGCCGAGGGCCGGGCCTACCTCCTCGGTGTCCCGATCGTGCTCGGCCTGATCGTCGGCTACGCCATCGGCTTCGCCTCCGAGTACTACACCTCCGACCACTACCCACCCGTGAAGAAGCTCGCGAAGCAGGCCGAGACCGGGCACGCCACGGTCATCATCGCCGGGATCGCCGAGGGGATGATCTCGACCGTCGCCGCGGTGGCCCTGATCGCAGCCGCGATCGGTGGGTCCTACTGGGTCGGACTGCTGGCCATGCCCGACCTCGGGATCGACGGTGGGCTCTACGCCGCCGCACTGGCCGCGATCGGCATGCTCGCCACCACCGGTGCGGTCGTGGCCGTCGACGCCTACGGGCCGATCTCCGACAACGCCGGCGGGATCGCCGAGATGGCACACCTGCCCCCGGAGGGCCGCGAGATCACCGACTCCCTCGACTCGCTCGGCAACACCACCGCCGCCGTGGCCAAGGGCTTCGCGATCGGCTCCGCGGCGCTGACGGCACTGGCGCTGTTCCGTGCCTTCACCGCGGCCGTCGGCATCACCGTCATCGACCTGACCGCGGTCGACGTCATCATCGGGTTGTTCCTCGGTGGCGTCGTCACCTTCGCCTTCGCGGCCCTGACGATGAAGTCGGTCGGTCGCGCCGCGCAGGACATGATCCTGGAGGTGCGCCGCCAGTTCGACGAGATCCCCGGCCTTCGCGAGGGCAAGGAAGGGGTCAAGCCGGAGTACGCCAAGTGCGTCGACATCTCCACCAAGGCGTCCTTGCGCGAGATGATCCTGCCCGGCTCGCTCGCCATCGTGCTGCCGCTGTTGGTCGGCCTGCTCATCTCCGAGGAGGCGCTCGGTGGGCTGCTGGCCGGCGCCCTGGTCACCGGCTTCCTGCTCGCCATCTTCATGGCGAACGCCGGTGGGGCCTGGGACAACGCGAAGAAGTACATCGAGGCCGGTAACCACGGCGGCAAGGGCTCCGAGGCCCACAAGGCCGCGGTCACCGG
>PWEU01000198.1 GCA_003554005.1 Nitriliruptoraceae bacterium | reverse complement strand
GCGCCGCTGTTCGTCGGACTGGGTGGGGCTGACGATCTCGTTGCCGAAGGCTGGCCGGGCGTCCGTGATGCCCCAACGGAGCCGGTGGCGTTCAAGGGCTCGAGCGGCTGCACGCCAGCGGGCGCGGTTCCCAGGCTCATGGGGTGGGGTCCCCAGTTCGGCGACGAGCCATCGAGGCGATGTCGCCTCGTATCGGACGACAGCACGCTCGGCTCGCCCGTAGAGCTCAGTCCTCAGTCGCGCGAGCTCGTCCGTGGATGCCTGGATGTGGCGTCGGCTGGGGAGCGCGGCCACCTGGCGGTCGAGTTCAGCCAGCCGTGTCGCATTCTGGTCGAGGGTGGTCTGCCGCCAGCGACGTTGCCGAGTGAGCTCGTCACGTTGTTGACGGCGGGCAAGGCCACGTAGACCTCGGGGCAGTTCAGCGAGCTGCGCGTCGAGGGCTTCGATGCTGGTGCGATCGTGCGCGATTCGGGCTGTGAGCTGTTCGCGGGAGGTGGCCAGGTCCCGTTGCCGTTGGACGTCCGGGCGAGCCAAGAAGGCTTCGAGCTGGCGGATCCGCAAGCCCAGTGGGTCCGACAGCTCCGCTATCGGGTCCTCGGCGCGGGTGCGTCGGAGCCGGCTGGTGAGGCTTGCCACCTCGTCACGGTCGTCGAGGTGGACGTGGTGGTGGAGGCTGTCGTCGTCCCGGTCGGTGGGGCCGTGGTAGAGCTGGTTGGTGATCCGTCCGCGGGACATCGCGACGTAGCCCCATTCGCGGTAGAGGGTGTCGGTGCCGAGGGTGTAGGTGTGGTCGCAGGTCAGCTCCTGGGCCTTGTGGCCGGTGATGGCGTAGCCGTGTGCGACGTGCCCGGCGTCGAGGTAGCCGGCGTGCAGGAGCAGCTGAACGCCGCGGTCGTCGACCGCTTCGACCGCGCGCCGTGCGGGGTCGGTGCGGGTGATGGTGGCGCGGGTGCCGTTGACAACGCCGTGCCTCGGTGCGTTGCGCAGGCACACGATCCGGTCGCCGGCCTGCAACTGGACGCCGTTGGTGGTGACGATGGCCGGTCCGGTGAGCCGTCCTGCTTCGAGCATCTTCGTGCGGGCACGGTGGTTGAGGTCGGCGACGTCGTCACGGCGGAGCGCGATCATCAGCGATCCAGGCAGGTTCTCCTTGGCGGTGGTCCACCAGTCGTGGACCAACCGGTCGCGGAGCTGCTCGGCGGTGTCGGCGGTCCGGATCCGGCCGTGCTGCCGGTAGGCGGCGAGGGCGGTGTCGGGGTTGCCGTGGCGGAGTTCGTCGAGCGCGGCCTGTTCCCAGGTGTGCTTTTGCCGCCGGTTGTCGGTGAGCTCGGTCGCGGGCAGGCGGGTGGCCAGCGCGCGGAACAGTCCGCCGGCGTCGATCTCGGGCAGCTGGTGTGGGTCACCGACCAGGACGACCTTGACGGACTGCTGTTGGGCGTGGTCGAGGAGGCGGGCGAGCTGGCGGGTGCCGACCATCCCTGCCTCGTCCACCACCAGCACCGATCCGGGCTTGAGCGGCGAGCCGTCACGACAGTCGTCGACCTGGCTGAGGAGCCGCGCCAGGGTGGTGGACCGAATCCCGGCGGAGGTCTCGAGCTCCAGTGCAGCTCGGGCGGCGAGCGCCACCCCGGTCACCTGCACACCTGAGGCTTCCCACGCTTCACGTGCGGCGTCGAGGGCGTAGGTCTTGCCGGTCCCGGCCTTGCCGACCACCACCTGCACCCCGGCCCCGGAGCCGGTGAGCCGCCGGACCATCTGCGCCTGCTCGTCGGTCAACGTTCGCCGAGCGAGAGCACGGTCCAGCATCCGGGGTCGGGCGATGCCGACCTGGGCGTCGTGTCGGGCGAGGCTTCGGTTGATGGCTCTCTGTTCCGTGAGCAGCAGTCCCTTCGTCGTGTAGCGCCGCTCGCCCGGGTCGACGGGCACGACGCTGCCGTCGCCACGGCGGATGACGTCGACTTGCGTGAGGTTGCCGCGGGTGGGACCGAGCGCGACGAGCAGGTCGGTCTCTTGCTTCAGGATGGCGTCTGCGACCTGCTCGACGTAGTCGACCGGCGCGCCGTCGGGCAGCTGGCCTGCCAGCTGCTGCAATACATCGCGCCGGGTGAACGACGATGAGGACTCGGTCAGTCCTTCGTCGACGACCAGGTGCTGCCACAGCCGTCCGAGGTCGGCCTGCTCCCAGGAGGCGCGCCCGGTGAGCGTCCGATGCCAGCCTGGCCGCACCCCGGCAGCGGTGGCACGTCGGGCCCACCCTTCCCGTAGCTCCGCCTCCGAGGCGCGGTGGCCCTTGACCTGCCGGGTCGCGAGGGTGGCGGTCTGTGCCGCCGCGGCCGAGGTCTCGCCCCGCTGCTCCATGTGCTCGACGATCGCGGCCCGGCGTTGCGAGAACGTCTCGATCAGCTCCCGATCGACACCGTCGATGTCGGCATAGCCGTTGACGACCGGCTGCCAGGCGACCCCCAGCCGCACGGTGAGCTCGTGCCGGAGGTGGGCTTGGTAGAGGATGCCAGCGGTCTTGGCATGCGCGAACAGCTTCCGCGAATCCAACGTCCGCCACACCCCGTCGTCGGTGGTGCGCGCGAGATTCGCGACAAGGACGTGGGTGTGCAGCAACGGATCATCCGCCCGAGAGGTGCGGTGCCGGAACGCTGCCGCCACGAACCCGCCCACCTCGACCGTCTCGGCCCCGCCCGCCCCGCGACGCGAGTAGCCGGCGGAGCGTTGCAGGTAGCCGATCGCGGCGTCCACCGCCGCGTCATGCGACGCCACCACCTCCCCGGCGGTGTCGCGGTCGCCGAGAGCCCACAGCAGCGACACCGACTTCGGTGCACGGAAGGTGTGATCGAACCCCGGCACCTTCCGCGCCGGATGCCGGGCGAGCTGCTCGCCCGTGTCGGGACGGCGGGCGTCGAGAACCGCCCGGAGCTGCGGGCCGGTCACCTCACCATGCAGCCCCAGCTGCTCGGCCCCTACGCCGAGCCAGCGGCCGGGTTCCTCCCCGCGGGCGAGGTAGTAGCCCTCTACCCCGTCGTCCCCGCGGGCGTCGGCGGTGAGGTAGTAGTCAGCCCGCCCCGGCCCCATCCGCCCGATGTTCAGCAACGCCCGGCCGAGCTGTTGCACTGACCCAGTGCCAGTCTGTGTCTCGAGTTCATGACCGGCAGGATGCGGCCGCAACGGTCACCTGTCCAGGTCCGCAGACGGCCTCGCAGGGCAGCCTAACGCCCAGAATCCGGCGTTTCCGTGTCAGGCGTT
>PWEU01000159.1 GCA_003554005.1 Nitriliruptoraceae bacterium | reverse complement strand
TGGCTCGAGGAGCACCCGGGCGAGGGCAAGCTCATCGTGCAGAAGGCCGAGGGAGAGGCCCAGGCCCGGATCGCCGCGCGCAAGGCCCGGGACCTCACCCGTCGCAAGTCCCTGCTGGAGTCCACCTCGCTCCCGGGCAAGCTCGCCGACTGCCAGTCGCGCGACCCCGCCGAGTCCGAGCTGTACATCGTCGAGGGCGACTCGGCCGGTGGTTCGGCGAAGATGGCGCGGGACCGGGCCACCCAGGCGATCCTGCCGATCCGGGGCAAGATCATCAACGTGGAGAAGGCCCGGCTGCCGAAGATCCTCAACAACACCGAGGTCCAGGCCCTGATCACGGCCATGGGGACCGGGTTCGCCGACGACTTCGATGCCACCCGGGCGCGCTACCACAAGCTGATCCTGATGGCGGACGCCGACGTGGATGGTGCCCACATCCGCACACTGCTGCTCACCTTCCTGTTCCGGCACATGAAGCCGCTGATCGAGGCGGGCTACGTCTACCTCGCCCAACCACCGCTGTACCTGGTGTTCCATCCGAGCCGGAAGAAGGAACTGCACTACGCCTTCTCCGACCCGGAGCGCGACGCCATCATCGCGCGGATGCGCGAGGACGTGGGCCCCGACCGCAAGATCGAGGTCCAGCGCTTCAAGGGGCTCGGGGAGATGGATCCGGTTCAGCTGTGGGAGACCACGATGGATCCGGAGCGGCGCACGCTGAAGCTGGTGACCATGGACGACGCCGCGGCGGCGGACGAGATGTTCTCGATCCTGATGGGCGACGATGTGGCGTCCCGTCGCGACTTCATCCAGTCCAACGCCAAGTACGCCACGCTGGACGTGTGACGTGGTCATGCGACGGCTGGGTTCGCGCCTGCCACCCCGCACGGGTCTCGCGCTGGGGTTGGTGCTCGGGATGGGGATCGGTGTCCTCATCGGCCGCCTGGTCGACCTGCCCGCGCTCGGCATGGTGCTCGGGCTGCTCCTCGGCGTCGTCCTCGGGTTACTGCTCGACAACGACCGTGCCACCGGGGACGGTGGCGAGGGGGCTGGCCCGACGCAGGGGCCGGAGCCGGCGGGCCCCGAGGAGGACGGCGCCATCGCGCGGGCCTTGCTGTGGGTCGTGGCCGGCCTGGTGCTGCTCGTGCTGCTGGCGGTGGTGACCGCGCCCGAACTGCTCGCCGCACCCGGGACCATCAGCACGGTCCTGCTGGTGGTGCTGGCCGCCGGTCTCCCCGGTGTCCTGGTGCTGCTCTCCGTCGTGGGTCGACGGCGACGCATCGACCGTCGGGAACACGGGGAGGACCGGCCATGAACCGCACCTACGGTGCCGCCCTGATCTCTGCCGTGGTCGTCGGAGGCTCCCTCACCGGGCTCGGGGTGTTCCTCGGCTTCCCGACGACCCCCTCGGTGTGGTTCGGTGTGGTCTGCGGCCTGCTCGCAGGCCTGCTGCTCATCGGGGCGAGCCGTCGGGCGGACACCTTCCACCCCACCGACCCCAACGCCCACCTCGCCGACCACTCCGACGCCACCGACCGTCCGCACGCCCTCGGGGGCTCGCGCGGACCGAGCCCGGTGGACGAGCACCTCGATCCGGGGCCCGCTGCCGAGCGGTCTGCGGCCGACGACGATCCCGATGACCCCCCCGCTGGAGCTGCACGTGGCTGACGAGACGACACCTGACGAGCCGACCGCATCGAGCGAGGGTGGAACCCCGGTCCAGGGGGGCACCCGTGAGGCGACCCCGAGCGACCCGGTGGTTCGGGCCGAGGACGGGACCCCGGTGGACGAGACCGGGGGCGTCCTGGCCTCCCGGGTCGAGCCGGTGGTGATCCAGGACGAGATGCGCACCTCCTACCTCGACTACGCCATGAGCGTCATCGTGGGTCGGGCGCTGCCGGACGTGCGCGACGGACTCAAGCCCGTCCACCGCAGGATCCTGTACTCCATGGACGAGACGGGCCTGCGCCCCGACCGCCCCTACCGCAAGTGCGCGTCCGCCGTCGGCGACGTGATGAAGAAGTATCACCCCCACGGGGACTCGGCGATCTATGACGCGCTGGTGCGGATGGGCCAGGACTTCTCGATCCGCTACGAACTGATCGACGGACACGGCAACTTCGGGTCGGTGGACGGCGACCCCGCGGCGGCGATGCGTTACACCGAGTCGCGCCTGTCACGGCTGTCGATGGAGCTACTCCGCGACATCGACGAGGAGACCGTCGACTACGTGCCCAACTACGACGGGTATGAGGAGGAGCCGGTCGTCCTGCCGGCCCGGTTCCCCAACCTGCTGGCCAACGGGGCCACCGGCATCGCGGTCGGCATGGCCACCAACATCCCGCCACACAACCTCGGTGAGCTGATCGACGCGACGATCGCGCTGATCGAGGACCCGTCGCTGACCGCCGTGGACCTGATGCGGCCCGTCCCGGGACCGGACTTCCCCACCGGCGGGCTGATCCTGGGCAACGCCGGCGCCTACGAGGCCTACCCCACCGGCCGTGGCTCCATCAAGGTCCGGGCCGTGTGCACGATCGAGGAGCCGGAGCGCGGCCGCGACCGGGAACGGATCGTCGTCCCCGAGATCCCCTACATGGTCAACAAGGCGAACCTGCTGCGCAAGATCGCGGAGCTGGTCAACGCCAAGGGGCTCACCGGCATCGCGGACCTGCGCGACGAGTCCTCGCGTGAGGGCATGCGGGTCGTCATCGACCTCAAGCGCGACGCCAACGCCCAGGTCGTGCTGAACCAGCTCTACAAACACACCCAGCTCCAGGACACCTTCGGGGTCAACCTGCTCGCGCTGGTCGACGGGGTGCCGCGCACGCTGACCCTGGACCAGGCCCTGCACCACTACATCGCCCACCAGGTCGACGTCATCACCCGGCGGACCCGGTACCGGCTGCGCAAGGCCGAGGAGCGGGCCCACGTCCTCCAGGGTCTGCTGATCGCGCTGGACCACATCGACGAGATCATCGCGCTGATCCGGGCCAGCGCCTCAGCCGACACCGCCAAGACCGAGCTGATGACCCGGTTCGAGCTGTCGGAGATCCAGGCCCAGGCGATCCTCGACATGCAGCTGCGGCGACTGGCGCAGCTCGAGCGCCAGCGCATCCAGGACGAGTACGACGAGCTCCAGGTGTTGATCGCCGATCTGCGCGACATCCTCGGTGACCCCGGCCGGATCCGCGCCATCATCATCGATGAGTTGGGCGAGATCCGGAACCGCTTCGCCGACGAGCGCCGCAGCCGCATGGTCCCCGACGACGGTGCGATGACCGTGGAGGACCTGATCCCGGTCGGCGACGTGGTCGTGACCCTGACCCGGGCGGGCTACATCAAGCGGACGCCGGTCGACGCGTTCCGCACCCAGAAGCGCGGGGGACGGGGGGTCCGGGGTACGGACATGAAGGAGGACGACATCGTCTCCTCCCTGCTGACCTGCTCCACCCACGATCACCTGCTGGTGTTCACCAACCGCGGACGCGTCTACCGGATCAAGGCCTACCAGGTCCCGGAGAAGTCCCGCGCGGCCAAGGGGGTCTACGTCGCGAACGTCCCCGGCCTCGCCCTGGAGAAGGGCGAGACCGTGGCGGCCATCATGTCGCTGGCCGAGTTCCGTGACGACCGGTACCTGTTCTTCGCGACCCGCAAGGGCACCGTCAAGCGGACCCGACTGGACGACTTCGACTCCCCCCGGTCGGTGCTGATCGCCATCAACCTCCACCCGGATGACGAGCTGATCAGCGTCGCGGTCACCGACGGTTCCCAGGACATCGTCATGGTGTCGCGCAGCGGCAAGGCGATCCGGTTCGCGGAGTCCGATGCCCGTGCCATGGGCCGCACCGCCGCAGGCGTCCGTGGGATGCGGATAGACGACGCCGACGCCGTGCTGGCGATGGCGCCCGTGCCCTCCGAGGGGGACGGTGGGGCCTACCTCCTCGTGGTCACCGAGCAGGGCTACGGCAAGCGCACGCCCATCGACGGCGCCGGTGAGCACGGCTACCCCCGCCAGAAGCGTGGGGGTCAGGGGGTCAAGACCATCACCGTGACCGACACCCGCGGTGGCCTTGCCGGGGCCCTGGTCGTCCCCCTGGAGGCGGAGGTCCTGCTGGTCAGCGACAACGGCACCCTGATCCGGATGGCGCTGGTGGACGTGCGACCGATGGGTCGTTCCGCACAGGGCGTCGCCCTGATGCGTCCCGGCGACGGCGCATCGGTCGTCGGCCTCGCGCTGGTGATGGAGGACGAGGAGGACGCCCAGGCCGCCGCGGCGCCGGTCGGGGTGGACGCCAGGTCGCCGTCAGCCGTAGGCAGCGACGCGGACGCCCAGGTCGCGGCGGACGCTGACGACGACGCCGACGAGTGAGATCGATGCGGACCTCGTTGCTGCTCACCGGGCTCGCCTTCCCGCTGCTGGCCTGCGGTCCAGGGGAGGGCGACGTCTTCTCCCTGGAGGTGGGTCGCTGTCTCGACGATCCCGGTGAGCGGACGGGCATCGAGGAGGTCGAGGTGGTCGCCTGCGACGAACCCCACGACTATGAGGTGTTCGCGCTGGTGGACCTGCCCGAGGGCACCTACCCCGGGGACAGTGAGGTGGAGGATCGGGCCCGGGATGCCTGCACCGCCCGGTTCGCCGCCTACGTGGGCGTCGAGGAGCCCACGTCGGCGCTGGCAACGGCCTTCCTCGTCCCCAACGAGGGCGGCTGGGAGGGCGGCGACCGCCAGGTCGTCTGTCTGCTCTACGAGCCCGACCAGCGCCTCGAGGGGTCCATGCGTGGAGCGCAGCGATGAGGACCATCGCCCGTGGGGTGGGGGGTGGGCCCCGACGACGGGGCCCGGGTCCCAGCCACCATGGTCGGTGGCGGTAGCCTGCAGCCGGCCCGGGAGGAAGTCGTGGCACGACGTCGGATGACCATCAAGCGCCTGGACCCCTGGTCGGTGCTCAAGTTCGGCGCGTTCGCGAGCCTGGTCCTGTACGCGGTGTTCCTGCTCGTCGCTGGGGTGGTGTGGTTCATCATCGACCGGTTGCAGTTGGTCGATCAGGCCTGCGACATCGCTCTGGACGTCGGCTTCACCTCCTGTGGGGGGAACGCGGGCAACCTGTTCCAGGTCCTCGCGCTCCTGGGCGGGATGTGGGTCATCGTCCAGACCGCGATCCTCGTCTTCCTGGCCTTCCTCTACAACCTCATCGCGGACCTGACGGGTGGGATCGTCATCGGGGTCGTGGACGATGTCAGCGAGGGCACACCGCCGCCGCGAGGCAGCGGCCCGATGACAGCGAGCTCGCCGCCATCGGGACGGACGGGCAGCACGTCCGCGAGCGGCGCGCAGGGCGGTGGGAACCCCGGTCGTGGCAACGCCGCGGTGCCGTCGACGGGCTCCAAGCACGACAACGGCCAGCGGTCGGGATCCGACCACCTCGACGGACAGGTCGGCTCGACCGCATCGCGGGCCCCGGCCCGGCCCGGCCCAGCGACCGGCGAGGAATCGCTGTTCCCCGAGGAGCGGTAGGGCTGTCACCAGCGCGCGGTTCGCCTGTCCGCGCCCGCGTCGCTACGCTGCGCCGTTGCACGACACGGGCCAATAGCTCAGCTTGGTTAGAGCGCACCCCTGATAAGGGTGAGGTCGGAGGTTCAAGTCCTCCTTGGCCCACCGCAGGTTTCCGCAGTTCAGAGCGGGTCCCACCGGGGCTCGCTCATCCACGTTCGAGGCCTGATCGCACACTTCTGAGGCTGTGACGTCGAGTACGATCTGCGCCGATCCAGGCCGGCTGTGCCCGTCACCGAACTGCCCGCTCGACCGGTGCGGCATCGAGTGCGGCGGACCCCGGGAGGTTGCGGTTGGGCGCGGTGCGGACCCTCGCGGTCGGACAGCTGCGGCGCGCGCCGATGCGTACGGCTGCCGTCGCGGGTGTGCTGGGCGCCCTGATCTCCCTCGTCGTCGTGTTCGGGGTGGTCGGTGATGCCCAGATCCGCGGCCTGTCCGGGGCGCTGGCGGCCAACGATGCCGACCTGTGGGTGCTCGCTTCGGGTGCGCAAGGGGCATTGTCGGCCAGCCGCGTCGAGCCGGCGTTGCTCGGGACCGTCTCAGCCGTCGAGGGGGTTGCTCGGGTCGCGCCGATCGGTGAGGTGAGCGTCGGAGTGAGGATCGAGGGTGGTGCGCTGGTGGACGCGTCGCTGTGGGGCATCGACCCCGGCAGCCCTGCGGCACCGCCGGTCATCGACGGGAGCCCTGCCTCGGACCAGGACCAGGCGGTCGTGGACGGTGCCGACGCGTACCTCGGCGCGGTGCCGGGTGCACGGTTGGAACTCGTCGCCCTCCCCGCGACCTTGCACATCGTCGGGCTGACGGAGGGTCGTCGGTTCGCCAGTATCCCGACCATCACGATCCCCTACACCCGGTGGGTCGAGATCGTCGACGCCCTCAACCCCGACAGCGACGAGGTGTTCCCGACCGCGTTCGCTGTGGAGCTCGAGCCGGCTGCCGACCCGAACGAGGTGGCTGCCACCATCTCGGTCGCTGCTCCGACGCTGGTGGCGGCGCCACCGGGGGCGCTCGCCGCGGAGCTGCCCGGTATCGACGGGCTGAGGTCGAGCTTCGGTACCGCCGCTCTCGTCGCGCTGGTCGCGGTCGCGGCGGTCAGCGCCTCGTTCCCCCGCCTGCAGGTCGAGCAGGAGCTGCGGGTGTCGGCCAGCATCCGGGCCATCGGTGCCAGCCCACGGGTCCTGGCCCGGGCCCACCAGCTCCGTGTCGCGCTGCTCGTGCTGCTGGGCGCGATCCTCGCCGCGGTGCTGATCGGCCTGGCGGAGCTGCTCAGTCCGCCTCGGATCCCGATCACCCTGGAGGTGCGCGCGCTCCTCACCGTCACCCTCGCTACCTGGGCCGCTGCCGCCCTCGCCGCCAGACGTGGCCTCAAGGCGCTCCGCGCGCTCGATCCGGCCGACATCCTGCGGGCCCCCGCATGAGGCTCTCGACCCACATCGTCTGGCTCGAGCTGCGACGGTCACCGTCCCGGCTGGTCCGACCCGCGGTGACCCTGACGGTCCTCGCGGCGCTCGCGATGGTCCTCGCTTCGTTGGTCGACACCCTCGATCGGCGCAGCACCGGCGTGTTACGCGCCGTCGAGGCGGACCTGGTGGTGTTCAACGTCGAGGCCCGCCAGCAGGTGCTGCGCAGCCGGGTTCCCCGTCCGGCCACCATCGGAGTGGGGTTCGTGGACGGGGTGCACGAGGTCGGCGTCCTGTCGGTCGTGCCCACGACCGTCACCCACCAGGGTGACCAGCTGCGGGCGACCCTGGTCGGGTTCAACGCGAGGACGCCCGCCGAGCCGGTCCGGGTGCTGGAGGGACGCGTCCCGACCGACGGCGAGCCCAACATCGCGGCGATCGACGCGGCGCTGCAGCGCACCGGCATCGAGGTGGGCGACCGGATCATCCTCGGGGGGTCCCTCGAGGTCGAGGTGGTGGGGGTGATCGCGGAGGCGATGTTCCTGCAGCAGCCGACGGTGTGGGTCCCGCCCGAGGTCTGGGCCCGCACCGGTGCTCGCGCCTTCCCCGAACGTGGCTACGCGGAGACGATCGTCGGGATCGGGCTGGTCGAGGTCCAGGTCGGTCGTGAACCGGCGGAGGTCGCGCCGGACATCGTCACCGAGCTGGCTGAGGAGGACCTCGATGTCGAGGTGGTCGCGTTGCGGGATGCGCTCGCCGCGGTCCCCGGGGTCAGCGCGATCCGGGTGACGTTCGGGGGGCTGGTGGCCCTGGCACTCGGGGTGGTCGTGCTGGTGTCGGCGGGGCTCGCCCTGCTGCAGGTCGATCAGGATCGGGTCCGCAACGCCGAGCTCCGCGCGATCGGGGCGGGTCCCGGCGTGCTCGCCACCACCCTGCTGCTGCGGCTCGCGGTCACGTGGGCGCTGGCGTCCGCTGCGGGTGCGGTGCTGGCGGCCGCGCTGGCGGCGGCGGTCCCGCCCGCGGTGCCGCTCGCGGTCCGACCTGCGACGTTGGCCACCATCGCGGCAGTGCTCGGGATGGCCGTCGGTGTCGGTGGTGCGGCGGGGCTGCGTCGCGTGTCCAGCATCGACCCCGCCGAGGCGTTGGGAGAACCATGGTGACGAACGGGCAGGAGCAGGCCGATGACGGTGTGCACGCGCCTTCGGCTGGACCGGTGCTGATCGCGGACCGACTCCGAAAGGTCGTTGGGGACGGCGCGCTGGCCGTCACGGCCGTCGACGAGGTGTCGCTGCACGTCGAGCGCGGGGAGCTCCTCGCGATCGTCGGTCCATCGGGGTCGGGGAAGTCCACCCTGCTGGCCATGCTCGGAGCCCTGTCGACCCCGACGGCTGGCACGGTGGTGATCGATGGCATCTATCCGGGCGATCTCGAAGAGCGGGATCGCAGTGCGCTGCGGGCAGGACGGATCGGCTTCGTCTTCCAGCGCCCGGCCCTCGTGCCCTTCCTCACCGTCACGGAGAACATCCTGCTGGCCGGGCAGATCGCAGGAGCTGCCGAGGCGACGGCGCGAGAGCGAGCGGGTCGGCTCCTGGCGGTACTGGACCTGGGGGATCGGTCGGGGCACCGACCGGCTGCGTTGTCCGGCGGCGAGTTGCAGCGGGTCGCACTCGCCCGGGCCCTGCTCAACGATCCCGTCGTCGTGCTCGCCGACGAGCCGACCGCCAACCTCGACGCCGAGCGCGGGCGGGCCGTGGTCGCGCTGCTCGCCGAGCACACCCGTGAGGAGGGTCGGGCCGGGGTGCTCGTCACCCACGACGCGTCGGTGGCCGCCGTCGCCGACCGGACCCTACACCTGCTGGACGGTCGGCTCGTGGAGGCGTGATGGGCGTCGGTGCCGGTTGGCGGCCTTCGGCACACAGCTCGGGCCCTTGCGCCCACAGGCGCGTCGGTTAGGGTGCTGACCAGCGTTGTCAGAACAGGTCAACGTGGGGCCACCAGAGGCCGCGTCATGGCGCGGTTTCTCGAGGACCTCCGACGTGCGCGCTCGGACCGAGGAAGAGGGACTGATGCAGCTGAACCCGAGACTCATCGCGGTCGTGGCAGGGGTGGTGGTGGTCACCGTGCTGTCGCTGGCGTTCGCCTCCCAGGGTGTCCGGAACGGGCCAACGGGCCCGTACGGCACCGTGCAGCCGGAGACGGACGAGCTGTTGCTCGACCTCGACATCCAGGCGGCCTACGACGACGATGACATCGTCATGCGCTTCTCCTGGCCGACGGATGCGCCCAGCCTCTACCACGACTACCTCGTCTACGAGAGCGGGGAGTGGGTCAGGTACGGCGGGGAGGCCGACGGTTCCGCCTTCCCGCTCAACGAGGACCGGATGACCTTCCTCCTCGACGACGGATCGATCGACGGGTTCGAGCACTACGGCGGCTTCATGACCGTCTTCTCCTTCACTCGCTACATGAGCCCCGAGGACGTCGACGAGGAGGAGAGCGAGGCGGCCATCGGGCAGGACGATCTGCGCAAGATGCTCCCCGACACGATGGAGGACCCCTCCGACTGGCGGACCCTGCGCGATGAGGACGAGCTGGACGGGCTCCGACAGGCCGGCTACTTCCTGGACCTGTGGCACTGGCGATCTCACCGCTCGAACCCGATCGGCTGGAGCGACGACCAGTTCGTCTTCGACCGTCGCCGTAGCGACGACGGTGAGGGCGCTGCGAGCACCAACTTCGATGGCGACCTCGAACAGCCCGAGTGGATGTTCGACCCAGAGCAGACCGGGCAGTACGCGATGTCGTGGGACCGGATCCAGTCCCTCGACTACACGCTGGACGACCCGTACTACCTGTCGGAGGACAACGCTGTCCCCTTCGACCCGGATCACGACTGGCAGGATGGCGACACGATTCCGCGGCGCTTCCTGAGCGAGCCCGAAGGGTCCCGCGCGGCGATCTTCTCTCAGGCGAACATCGACGACGGCCGTTGGACCGTCGAGCTGCGACGCGCGCTGGACACCGGCTTCCCCGAGGACGACAAGATCCTCGAGGAGTTCGGCCGCTACGACCTGGCACCAGCCGTCCACGCCGGTGCAACCGCCGGGCGGTGGCACTACGTCGGCATGCCGGTGACCCTCGGGCTCGGACGTTCGGCAGACGTGGAGGCCATGCGCTTCTCCGGTGACGGGCCCGACTGGGACGCGATCGAACCCACCACGGTGGAGCTGTTCTCCCCGGGGGTCATCGCCTGGGACTACCTCGCCGACCGGCAGTCGCACTCCGGTGCTGGGGCCATCGAGTCGAACGCCTCCTTCTACGACGCCCACGACGAAGCCAAGATGGCCTTCTACGCCCTGGAGTCGGAGTTCCGGGACCAGATCATGTCCCAGTGGCTGTGGACGACGCTGGTGTGGATGGTGTTCATCCTGGGCTCGGTCGTGGCCTTCCTACGGCTGGCCCAGCGCTACGGCCGACATCGCACCGGTGCCGAGACCATCGTGTCCGACGATGCCCTGCGGGCAGAGGAGCAGCACGCATGAACCCGGCCTTCCACTCGATCGTCGTTCACGTCCTCACCGGCACGCTGATGTTCGGCACCTTCGCCGCGGTCGCGTTGTTCGTGCTGCGCTTCGGTGCTCTGGCGCGGTTCCGCTACCTGGCACCTGCCGCTGACCAGGCGGCGCTGTTCGCCATCTGGATCGGGACCGTGGTCAGCGTCGCCGGCATGGTCACCGGCTTCGCCATCCACTCCCTGGAGTCATCGCTCAACAGCCCCGTGATCCGGAACAAGATCACCTCGGGGATCCTGCTGATCCTGACCTACGGTCTCTTCCTGTACCTGCGCCACCGCATCGGTTCGCGGATCTGGAACAACGATCTCACGGCAGGCCTCGCGACCTTCCTCACCCTGGCGGGGCTGCACTGGAACATCGTGGTCAACTCCATCGGTGGTGATGTGGCCGGTGTGCCCTCCGGGTACGAGTCCATCGTGCGGTTGTCCGGTGTGGAGACCCGGTTCACCTACTACCTCCCGACCTGGGTGCTGCTGGCCATCGCCGCGATCGTGGTCGCCATGCTCGTGCTCGCCTTCACCGACCGTGGATCGAAGGACGCGGCTGAGGAGGATGCGCTGGTCGGCAGCGACTGACGGTCTGCGCGGTTACACCCGGGGGTCATCTCGGCTGTGGCGCGCGTCTTCGCGATCGCGGCGCGGGGTCCCAACGACCCTGGCGGCGACCCCGGTCCCGGGGGGATACTGGGAACCAGTCCCGGAACGCGGGGTCGGTGCCGGCCGATCACCGACGGTCGACGTGCGACCTCCTTCCAGCTGGAAGGGGTTGAGATGATGGCAACCACGCAGACCACCACGTCGCGACCGGTGCTGCTCTGGATCGTCGTCCTGCTGCTCGGTGGGGGTGCGGTGCTCGCCCTCGTCGCCGGTGACGGCATCGGTCAGCTGCTGCCGCGCGGCGATCGCATCGCCGTCGAGCTCGAGGGCTACCGCATCACGCCGGAGCAGCTCGCACTCCCCGTCGAGGAGACGGTCACACTGGAGTTGGCCAACAGCGGGGTGTTCGCTCACAACCTCGCGATCGGACGCGATCCGGTCATCGAGGCCGGCAACATCGTCGGGTTCGGCGAGGACCTCCTGGCGGTCAGCGAGGTCAGCGCCACGCCGTCGCACGCGCTGGTCCGGCCCGTCGACGCCTCGGTGCCGACCACGATCAGCGTCGAACCGGGTGCGACCGTCGAGGTGGAGTTGCTGGTCCCATCGGAGCTGGCCGGGACCTGGGAGTTCGGGTGCTTCCAGGGGTCGGGCTGCGAGGCCCGGGTGGGGGTGTCGGCCACCGTCGTCGTGGAGTAGTCGTCACAGTCCTCCCACGGGCCGGGACCGACCGTGCAGGGTCCAGGCCGGGGGGAGGCTTGGGGTGGACCCGGGGTGGTGTGGGGCCGTTGGCAGCCCGGGCCAGGGCCGTCGGACCTTGCGGGCGGCCCCTGTGGACCGCGAGACTGCTGGCGCAGCCGACCGCACCGGCTGAGCCCGATCGACGGCACGGTTCGAGCTCGCACGGTGCGGCACCGGGCGGGCAGGGATCGGAGCCACGATGTCGGCGACACGGACCCGGATCGGGGTTCGGGTCACCGGCGTCGTCCAGGGCGTGGGGTTCCGACCCTTCGTCCACCGCCTGGCTCACGAGCTCGGCCTCGGCGGGCACGTCGGCAACGATGGCGCCGGGGTGTTCATCGAGGTGGAAGGCCCCAGCGTCGGCGTGGACACCTTCCTCGCGCGGGTCCGCAGCGAGGCCCCGCCGCTTGCCCGGGTGGCGGAGGTGACCGGGACCGCCCTGCCCCCCGCCGACGACCGTCGGCAGGAACGACCGGGTTTCCGCATCGTCGCGAGCCCTGCCGGTGGCCCGGTCGCCACCCTGGTGCCCCCCGACGTGGCGATCTGCGATGACTGTCGTCGGGAGCTGTTCGACCCGACCGACCGGCGCCACCGCCATCCCTTCACGCCCTGCACGAACTGTGGCCCACGCTTCACCATCACCCGCGCCCTGCCCTACGACCGCCCCATGACCACCATGGCCGGCTTCGCGATGTGCGGGACGTGCGAGGTGGAGTACCACGACGCGACCGACCGCCGCTTCCACGCGCAGCCGATCGCCTGCCCCGACTGCGGTCCCACCCTGCGCTTCGAGCCGGCCGGGCACCGAGCCGATGGGAGCGATGGCGGGGTCGCTCGGGGCACGGAGCCGGCGTTGGCCGCTGCGCATCGCACGCTGACGGCGGGCGGCACGGTCGCGGTCAAGGGCATCGGCGGGTTCCACCTCGCCTGTGACGCGACCGCGCCAGCGGCGGTGGCGCGGCTGCGCTCGCGCAAGCAGCGACCCGACCGGCCCTTCGCCGTCATGGTCGCCGACCTGCAGGGCGCTGGCGCCATCGCCGATCTGGGCGACGAGGAGGTCGCGGCGCTGATCTCCCCGCAGCGACCCGTGGTGCTCGCTCGCCGCAGGGCATCCGCCGATGACCTCGGTAGGCAGGTGAACCAGCCCGCCACGTCCGTCGCTGACGAGGTCGCTCCCGGCAACCCCTGGCTCGGGGTCATGCTGCCGTCCTCACCCCTGCACGAGCTCCTGCTCGCCGCGGGGCCGGAGCCGGGGGTGGGTGTGCCGCCGGTGCTCGTGATGACCAGCGGCAACCTCGCCGGTGAACCGATCTGCTTCGACGACGACGATGCCCGCGCCCGCCTCGCGCAGCTCGTCGACGGCTTCCTCACCCATGATCGTCCGATCCACGTGCCCTGCGACGACGGGGTCGTCCGGGTCATCGACGGCGAGGGGGTCCCGATCCGACGCTCCCGTGGTGACGCCCCGCTGCCGCTGGCGCTCCCCGCCGCCGCGCCCCCGACACTGGCCGTCGGCGCCGAGCTGAAGAACACCGTCGGGGTCGGCGCCGGCCAGCAGGCCTGGCTCAGCCAGCACATCGGCGACCTCGGTGCCCTGGAGACGCTGCAGGCCTTCGAGCGTGCGGCGGAGCAGCTCACCTCCTTCTTCCAGGTCAGCCCGACCCACGTTGCGGTCGACCCCCACCCGGGCTACGCGACCCACGCCTGGGCCCGGCGCCACCACCGTGACCGGTTGGAGCCCGTGCAGCACCATCACGCCCACGCCGCGGCGCTGCTCGCCGAGCACGAGCTGCCCCCCGAAGAGACGGTGCTGGTCGCCACCTTCGACGGCACCGGGTACGGCGACGACCACACCGTGTGGGGCGGTGAGCTGCTGCTGTCCGATCAGGCCACCTCCAGCAGGGTCGCCCACCTCAGCACGGTGCCGCTGCCCGGGGGGGACTCGGCGGTGACCAACCCGGCCCGGATGGCGCTCGCGCACCTGTGGGCCGCGCAGCTGCCCTGGGACGAGCGGCTGGCCTGCGTCGCAGCGCTCACGGCGACCGAACGCCGGCTGCTCCGCCACCAGCTCGAGCGTGACCTCGCCTGCGTGCCCACCTCATCGGCCGGCCGGCTGTTCGATGCGGTCAGTGCCCTGCTCGGTGTTCGGCAGACGATCAGCTACGAAGGGCAGGCCGCCATCGAGCTGGAGTGGCTCGCCGACGCCTTCACCACCGCGGGGCACCCGGACGCCGACGCTGCGAGCTACCGGTTCGCGATCCTCGACCGGGTTGATGGGTGGCATCTCGACCCGGCGCCGGTGCTCGCCGCACTGCTCGACGACCTGCTCGCCGGGGTGGATCCTCGGGCGCTGGCCGCAGGGTTCCACCTCGCCGTCGCGCACGCGATCGTCGAGGTGGCGGGGCGCGTGGCAGCCGACGGTGGACCGCGTACCGTGGGCCTGACCGGCGGGG
>PWEU01000395.1 GCA_003554005.1 Nitriliruptoraceae bacterium | reverse complement strand
GAACCGGTGCCGTGCGGCCTTCCCTCGCGACCGCCGACACCCAACGTCGAGGCGGTGATCTAGACACGCCGAGACTGCTACACCACCAAGATGAATCGGCGCGCAAGTCCCCGTTCTGCGCGGCTTACAGGAGTACCGCTCCGACCGAAACCGCAGTAGCGACGGTCTGTCGATCATTCCCTTTCATCCGCAGCTTCCCGTCACGGTAGTGCGATATGAGCCAGCCGAGCCCGGTCCACATCTCCAAGCTGTTGCCCTTCGACGCACTGCTGTTGTTCGCCAAGCTTTGGGTAATCGTCGGCCAGGTTCGGGGTTCAAGTCCCGGGTAGCCCACCACGAGAACCGACTGGTAGCGGCCGGCACTCTGCCTACAGCGCTCGATTCCTGCAACGTCGTCCACGACCTGTCGAACGTCTGAGGCCAACTCCCAAGCGATGGGCTTGGGGTAACGCGCGACGCTGTGGAGCCCAGCGCGAGAACTCCGGAACAACTTCCGGTAGAGCAGTGAGCCGCGCCGACCGCGCTTGGCCGAACTACGCTTCGAGCGAAAGAGTCGAACGCCAAGAGGCTATGTCTTGCAGCAGGATTCTCAGGAAGGCCGTGATCTCGGGAAGCATGTAGTGACGAGCGCTGAGCTCTTGCATGCCTCGCTGAACGGCATCTCAGAGCTCTTCGCGAGCGCAGAGCCGCAGGCACGAAAGCTCCAGCGCGCCAAACATGACATCAAGCAACTCATTGAGGGGCTCATCGACGGCCACAACATTGATGCCTTCATGAAGGAGTGGGCCAAAGCCTTTGGGCGAGAAGTGGCAGCGGACGCTTCCGAGGAAGTCAGGAACTTCCTCCGTTTCGAAGAGTCGGGCGGAAACGACGACGAGGACGATAAGGACGGACTCGATGAGGCATCACCCGCACATGACGTGGAGGGTGCCGTCGATCTGCCCCAGGCAGAGGTTGGTGACGAGAGCTCTAGGGAGATAGCCCCAAACGATCTATCACCCGAAGCAACCTACGAATTGGTCGAGCTCGGAATGGCGGCACTGAGGTCGCGTAAGGTACTAGATTTCGTTGCCCACCACGGCGTGCTGACCGAGTACTTGGCGCGGGTCAATCATCAGCTCTTGCGGCCACATGACTCGTTCGTTCTGGCGAACTCAATCGTAGTGATGGCCGTTAGCAATTTTGAGAGCCACATTGCTTCTTTGCTGCACATCTATTTCAGTGAGCACCGAGGTGCAGCATCAAGAGGCGACCTTGGGGGTGGCTTCGATGTTGGGACATACACGCTCAAGGATCTATTGAAGTTTGAGTCACTTGACGAGTTGATTGACGCTGCCATCGATGAGCGCATTGATCATTTCATGCGGCAGAGCTTCGATTCTTGGGCCAACTGGTGGAAGAAGGAACTCGATGGCGACTGGAAGCTATTCGCCGTCGATTGGGAAGCAGCTATAGAGGTAGTGCAACGTCGACATGTGATTATGCATAATGGCGCCCGCGTGTCCCGACAGTACCTCAGCAATGTCCCAGAACGCTTCAGGGACGTGCAAGTTGGCGACCGGCTTTCCATCTCGGAGGACTATGTCCGACTTGCCATCGAGAACCTCCTTTCACTTGGATTGTTGGCTTCGTACCACCTCTGGCTTAAGCTTGCGAAAGATGCCGGCGAGGACGTAGCGTCGGTCATGATCAACAAGTCGTATGAGCTCCTGGTCACGGGCCAATATGGTGCAGCAGGCAAGGTTGCAGTTGCCGGCTCGGCGCTTAGGTGCTCGGAGGCGGTCCGATTGCCGCTTTGGGTCAACTCCCAAATTGCTCGCAAGGAACTGGAGGGAACGTCCTCCATTGCGAAGGAGATCGAGAAGTGGGATGACAGTGCCGCTTCAGCTGTTCTTCGCATGGCGAAGGCGGCTCTGTTGGACGACTTCGATGCTCTCGCAGAGCTCCTGCCGGAGGCTATCGAAAGTGGATACCCGAAGTGGTCGGAGGTTAAGCGGTGGCCGTTACTCAGATCTTTTCGTGAGCAGCCACTGTACGTCGAGATGTTGGAGCGGTATGAGGGAGACAGAAGCGTGGGTGGGGGACCATCCGTTGCGGAGGACGGCGAGGAAGACGACGATGCCTAACTGAACCCCTCCGCCCATGGGATTCTTCCCGGCGAAAGGCACGGCCGGGAGCATTGCGCTGTCCGGATCTGCAATAGCCTCCGCATTGCCGAGCTGGGCTGACACCCCGGACCTAGCCAGGCTGGACGACATGGCCCGCTGTTCTGCGCGCGACCCGACGCAGTGAGCATCCCGCGCATGTTCACTGCGCAAATGGCGGTTGGTGCCGTATTGCTGATGCCCATGGTCTTGGAAGTAGCACTATCGGATCGCTACCTGTTGATGTCTCACTCGTGGCTAGCCAGGGCAGAGAGGTGCCCATGTCAGAGTTCATCCTAGTTTGGTCGCGGATTGAGAAGTGCGCCGGCCAGACGTCCACCCGCAAGCGCGGCGAGCCCATTCTTCACTCCATTGCTAGCGGCTCCGTTCACCCGTACACCATCAACAGGACGGTCCCTCCTCCGAATGTCTAGAAGTATCGCTAGGGCCTTCCATTCCCGAGCACAATGATGCCGAACAGTCTCAGCGTTTAGGGCCCATCATGCGTCCATGCGATCTTGATGAACGATCGAGTGCAAGCCAGTGACTGGAAGCAGGCCCAACTACGACTCGTTCGACGCTCCTGGCCGTCGCTGTGCGCGAAGTACGATCTCAATGCCATCGCTGATTGTCACGGAGATGCCGCCGCGAGCAGGTATATACGGGCGTGGCACTACGTATGGCCATCCCTACGGAAGTCAGTCGGTGAGCATATCCGCAGCGTGTTCGAAGCCGACCGGTTTTGCGGGTCGCGCGTGGTTGTTCCCCGTCACATCGCAACCCGGCGTTCGCGACCGGTTTCACTGTCCGACCCGTAGAGCGGTCGACGAACCAATAACGACCTGCAGGCATCTTCAGCGGTTCATGTAGAGGTCCTCAAGGTGCCGCAGCAGGACCTCGGGGGCGATGTCAGATCCCTTGCTGCGGTTGCAGCTCGGGTGCACCAACTGGATGTTCGCGTGCTGGTTCCCGCCGCCGTGGACGAATGGAACGATGTGATCTACCTCGTAGTCGTCGAGTTCGAGCCAGCCGCCGCATAGGGCACACCGATCGCCCTGGTCAGTTAGGAGATCGAGAACCACGCCTTCGATCCATGGCCGGCGACTGGCTTGCTGT
>PWEU01000378.1 GCA_003554005.1 Nitriliruptoraceae bacterium | reverse complement strand
TAGAACTGCGCCGCTGCCGGCAGCACCGACATCAGCAGCATCCCTGTGGCAGCGAGCGCCACGACCAACAGCGTCCGGATCCTGCGGCTCACGGTGACCATGTGTGCCCTCTTCCGTCCCCCCGACAGCTCCGTGCCACCGCGTGCCGGTCAGCTCGGAGCTCCAAGACGCCGCATACCATAGCGGTCCGGAGCCTCGCGGTCACGGAGCGCGACCGTCCGATGCGACCCCACGGGGCCTCCGCGGGTGCTCGTCGGGATGAGGGAGAGCCGGTAGGTTGCGGCGACGAGGCTCACGAAGAGTTCGTGGCGTCACGCCAGAGCTCTCACACGAACCGCTGTGGAGCATCCGCCGACGCTGACGGACAGGGCCGCAGCAGCCCAGGGGGAGGGCGCGAGCGCAGATGGCAGCCATCCATCCACTGGAACACGACGGCACCTCGCCGAGGGTGTTGCGCCTCATCAGGGCCCTGCTCACGGTCGCCGTGCTGTCCGCGGCCTACCTCGGCGCCTACCTGATCCGCTTCGAGTTCGCCGTCCCGCCGGCGTTCCTCCGCACCGCGCTGGTGACGCTGCCCTTCGTGGTGGTCGGCAAGCTGGTGCTGCTACGCCTGCTCAAGGCCCACAAGCAGTCCTGGCGGTACACGTCGCTGTGGGACGTGGTGGCGATCGCCGAGGCGATGCTCGCGGCGGCGCTCGTGCTGGCCGGTCTGCGTCTGCTGGTCGTCGAGGTGGTGCGGCTGACCGGCGCGGCGCCGGTCCCCGTGATCCCGCTGGGGGTGATCGCCGCCGACATCGCCCTGTCGGTGGTGGGCCTGGTCGGGATCCGGGCCCTGCGTCGCCTCCAGCACGAGGAGGCGCAGATCCGCGAGCTGCGGGAGCAGGGGCGGGACCGTCGGCGCCGCACCGCGCTGATCATCGGCGCGGGCCGGTTCGGCAGCGTGGTCGCGCGCGAGATCCAGACCCGCCCCGACCTGGGGCTCCGGGCGGTCGGGTTCATCGACGACGACCCCAACAAGCAGGGCCAGGTCCTGCACGGCCTGGACGTCCTGGGGACCCGCACCGACCTTCCCGCCATCGTCGCCGAACGCGGCGTCGACCAGGCGATCATCGCCATCTCCGACGCCGACGGGCGCACGATCCGTGATCTGACGGAACGGTGCCGCGCGGCCGGCATCGAAGCCCACATCATCCCCGGCGTCTACGAGCTGATCGGGGGCAAGGTCGAGCTCTCGCGGCTGCGTCCGGTGCAGATCGAGGACCTGCTGCGCCGCGACCCCGTGGAGCTCGACACCTCGGCGATCGCCGAGCTGACCCGGGGCCGCACCGTGCTGGTGACCGGCGCGGGCGGCTCGATCGGGGGCGAGCTCTGCCGACAGCTGGCACGGTTCGAGCCGCGTCGGCTGGTCCTGGCCGAGCAGAGCGAGAACGCGCTGTGGGCGATCCACCGCGAGCTGCTGCCCGCCCACCCGGACATCGAGGTGGTCCCGGCGATCGTCGACGTGTGCGACGCCGAGCGCATCGAGGCCCTGGTGGGCGAGCTTCGCCCCACCCTGGTGTTCCACGCCGCCGCCCACAAGCACGTGCCGATGATGGAGGCCAACCCGGGCGAGGCGGTGAAGAACAACGTGTTCGGCACCAAGGTGGTCGCCGACGCCTGCGCCCGGCTGGGTGTGGAGCGGTTCGTGCTGGTCTCGACCGACAAGGCCGTCAACCCGTCGTCGGTCATGGGCGGCACCAAGCGGGTCGCCGAGCGCTACGTCCACCACCTCGCCGAGACGACCGGTCGGGTGTTCGTCAGCGTGCGCTTCGGCAACGTGCTCGGCTCGACCGGCAGCGTCGTGCCGGTGTTCGAGGAGCAGATCGCCGCGGGCGGGCCGGTCACCGTCACCCACCCCGACATGACCCGCTACTTCATGACGATCCCCGAGGCCTCCCAGCTGGTGATCCAGGCGGCGGCGCTCGGCACCGGCGGCGAGGTGTTCCTGCTCGACATGGGCGAGCCGGTCCGCATCATCGACCTGGCCCGGGACCTCATCCGGCTGTCCGGGCTCGAACCCGACGTCGACGTCGAGGTGGTGTGCACCGGGATCCGTCCGGGCGAGAAGCTGTTCGAGGAGCTCGAGCTCGACAGCGAGGACACCGACCGCACCAGCCACCCCTCCATCGCGGTCAGCACCACCGCCGGCGCCACCTGGCACGAGGTCCACGCCGACCTGGACCGGCTGCGCCAGGCCGCCGACAGCGGCCAGCTGGCCCCGGTGCGCGCGGCGCTGCGGGCGATCGTGCCCGAGATGATCGCGGACCCTGCGGCGGATGCGGACACGCCGACCAGCGACGACGAGGTGGTGGCGATCGCGCAGGAGCCCTTGGTCGCCGACCGCGCGGCGGGCTGACCCCGGCGCTGGCCCCGCGCGGGCCCCGCGCTGGCCACCCTACGCCGCCCTACGCCGCGCTCCGCCGCCCTCCGCCGCCCTCCGCCGCCCTCCCCCACGCGCCGCCACGGGGTTGGGGCAACCCAGCCCCGGAAACCGAGGCCCAGGTTCCCCAACCCACCGTCGCGGCCGCCCTCCGCCGCAGGGTTGGGCGCCTCAGCCCCCGGAAACCGACGCTCAGTTTCCCCAACCCGCCGCGCCGAAGCGGCTCACCCAGCCAGCATCGCCGCCACGGTGATCGACACACCGCTCATGCTCACCACGGTGGCGACCAGCGAGAACACCACGACCCGCGTCTGCCTCGTCATCGCCTCTCGCAGCGACCGCTCGACATCGGCCCGCAGGCTCTGCAACCCGGCCTCCGTCCTTGCGTCGGACGCCGCCAGCCGGTCCTGCCACGCACCATCCATGGTGTCCAGGCGCCGCTCGAACTCCCCCTGCCGCTCGTCCGTCCGAGCCTGCGACGCCACGAAGCGCTCATCCCACCGCGCCTCCGACACCGCGAAACGCTCATCCCAGCGGGACTCCGACACCGCGAAACGCTCATCCCAGCGGGACTCCGAGGCCGCGAAACGCTCATCCCACCGCGCCTCCAGCGCTTCGATGCGCTCATCCCACCGCGCCTCCAGCGCTTCGATGCGCTCATCCCACCGCGTCTCCAGCGCTTCGATGCGCTCATCCCACCGCTCGTCCATCGCGGCCATGACCTCGAGCACACCCTGGATGTCGGCACGCGTGGCCAGCTCGTGACCCGACGGCGCGACCAGCTCCACCAAGGTGTCCGCGACCTCCTCGCCCCAGCTCTCGGCGGCAGCGCGGTGCAGGGCGATCC
>PWEU01000088.1 GCA_003554005.1 Nitriliruptoraceae bacterium | reverse complement strand
GATGCCGATCACACCTTGCTGCCCTACGAGACCGACGACCGCCTGCACCGCGCCGTCGGGGTGGCGGGACCGACCACGCTGCTGGCCCGGGGCTCCGGCTCCCAGCGGCAGCTGTGGCAGCCCTTCGGCCGACGGCTCGCGCCGGGTTGCACCCGAGCCTTGGAGAAGCACGAGCTCGGCACGGCGTTGACCTTCGAGGAGGTCAACGATCCGTGGGGGCTCAGGATCCGCATGACCTGGGAGCCGTCACGGTCCTTCGGGTGGGTCCGCCGGGGGGAGCTCAGCGACCTCGGCGGCTCGGGCGCCGAGCTCGAGGTCGTCGACGGGTTGCTGGATCTCATGCCGGCCGGGGTGGACGCGGAGACCGAGAGGCGCGCCTCGAACCTGGTCGACGCCTACAAGCGGTCCGAGACCGGCCGGTGGGGTTCGGTCGCCGTCTACGCGCTCGAGTCTGGGATCACCGATCGGGCCGAGCCGGCGGAGTCCCTGGCGGCGACGCTCGTGTGGTCGACAGGCCTCGACGCCGCCGAGGTGCACCTCGACGAGCGCGTCCTGGAGGACGCGTGGTACGACCGGGTACGGCCCACCGTGTCCCTGCTGACGGGTCGGCGTGGGGCCTACCTGCTCCGTGGCTCCGCGGTGGTCCCGCCGGGAGGGTCCACCTCCTGGCTGATGGCCGCCGACACCGATCTCGGCCACGCGGCGCTCCACGACCGGATCGCGATCGCACTCGATGCGGAGGCCGACAAGCTCGTGGCGGCGGATGTCGAGGCCGGGACCGAGCGGCTCGCGGCGCTGCTCGCGGCAGCTGACGGCTACCAGCACACGGGCGACGCCGTTGCGGATGCCCACCACCTCTCGAACGTGCTGTTCAACAGCATGCGTGGCGGCATCTTCGTCAGCGGCTACCACCTGGACGTCGACGACCTGCTGGCCTTCCTGCAGGTGCGCAACCGGGACGTCCACGAGCGGTCCCGGGCGGTGCTCGAGGTGCTCGGGGCACGGGCGGAGCGCGCGGAGGTCCTGCGTGTGGCGGAGGCCACCGAGGATCCGGACCTCGTCCGGCTCGTGCTCGAGTACCTCCCGCTGTCCTTCTCCCGGCGTCACGGGGACCCGAGCCGCCCGTGGAACCGCTTCTCGATCCGGGTGACCGCCGAGGACGGCAGCGAGCTGCTGCACCACGAGGGCAACTGGCGGGACATCTTCCAGAACTGGGAGGCGCTGTTGCGCTCCTACCCACGCTTCCTGCCCAACGTCATCGCCACCTTCGTCAACGCGAGCACCGCCGACGGGCACAACCCGTACCGGATCTCCCGGGACGGGATCGACTGGGAGGTCCCGGATCCCGACGACCCGTGGAGAAACATCGGCTACTGGGGGGACCACCAGATCGTGTACCTGCTGCGGCTCCTCGAGGCGTGGGAGCACACCGAGCCGGGTGCGCTGGGTGGCTGGCTGGACCAGCGGCTGTTCCCCTACGCGGACGTCCCCTACCGCATCGCCGACCACGCGCAGATGCTCGTCGATCCGCGGTCGACGATCACCTACGACGAAGCCCGCGCAGCCGAGGTCGCCGACCGGGTCGCGGCGGTCGGCGCAGACGGCCGCCTGGTGGTGGCTGACGGCGAGGTGGTGCGGGTGACGATGGCCGAGAAGCTCCTGGTCCCGGCCCTGGCCAAGCTGTCCGCCTACGTGGCCGGTGGTGGCATCTGGATGAACACCCAGCGGCCCGAGTGGAACGATGCCAACAACGCCCTCGCTGGCCACGGGCTGTCGATGGTCCCCCTCTACCAGCTCGAGCGCTACCTCGGCTTCCTGGCCACGGTGTTCGTGGACGACGCGTCGTCCTCCTACCGCCTGAGCCGGCCGGTGGGCGACTGGCTCGACCGCGTCGCGGACGCGCTGGCCGGCCACGATCCGGCATCGGCGGTGGACGATCCCGCCGTGCGTCGCGCCCTGCTCGATGCTCTGGGGCTTGCCGGCACGGCCCACCGGGAGGGTCTCGCCGCCGGCTTCGACCCCACACCGGTGACGGTCGAGGCAGCGAGCATCCAGCGACTGCTCAACGGGGCACGTGCCCACCTGCAGGCATCGGTGCGTGCGGCCCGTCGCGCGGACGGGCTCTACCACGCCTACAACCTCGTCTCCTTCCCCAGCGCGGGCGAGGCGGTCGTCGAGCACCTCCCACCCATGCTCGAGGGCCAGGTCGCGGCCCTCGGGACCACGGAACTCGACGCCGCAGCGGTGGTCGACGTCGTCGATGCGCTGTTCGACTCGGGCCTGTACCGGGCGGATCAGCGCTCGTTCCTGCTGTACCCGCCTCGCGTGCCGGAGAGCTTCCTGGACCGCAACACGATCCCGGCCGAGCAGGCGGCGAGCTGCCCGGTGCTCGACCACCTCGCGGCCATGGGCCCGGCGAGCATCGTGCAGCGCGATCGTCGCGGCGACCTGCACTTCCGTGCCGACCTCAGCAACGCCGAGGCGCTCGAGCAGGCGCTCGCGACCACCGGCCTCGCCGCCGAGGACCGCGCCGAGGTCCACGAGGTCTACGAGGCGATCTTCCCCCACCACGCCTTCACCGGGAGGTCGGGTGGGATGCACGGCTACGAGGGGATCGGTTCGATCTACTGGCACATGGTCGCCAAGCTCCTCCTCGCCGTCCAGGAGCGCGCCATCGAGGTGGAGGACGACGGTGACCCGGCGCTGCTCGATCGGCTGACCGACGCCTACCAGCGGATCCGCGACGGGCTCGGCTTCCGGAAGGCCCCCGCCACCTACGGCGCGTTCCCGACCGACTGCTACTCCCACACTCCGGCCCACTCGGGAGCGCAGCAGCCCGGGATGACGGGGCAGGTCAAGGAGGAGGTCCTGACCCGCCTCGCTGAGTTGGGGCTGCGGATCGAGGGGGGCTGCGTCGCGGTCGGGCGGTCGCTGCTGACCGAGGCTGAAGTGTGGCGTGACGTCGAGGGCGGAGGGCGGTACGGCTTCTCCGCGTTCGGTGTCGAGGTCGAGGTCCGCCGGGCTGGTCTCGACCAGGTGCACGTGGTCCACCGTGACGGTTCCGTGTCATCACGCGCCGGCTCCGAGCTCACCGCAGAGGAGTCCGCCGCGCTGTTCGACCGGGACGGTTCCATCGCGAGGATCCTCGTCGAGCGGTCGCACTCGACAGGCGGTCGGTCATGAGCGCACGGATCGACGAGCTGGTCGGGGCGATGACGCTCGACGAGAAGATCGGGCAGATCACCCAGGTCGACCGGTCGGCCATCACCTC
>PWEU01000118.1 GCA_003554005.1 Nitriliruptoraceae bacterium | reverse complement strand
CACGCCGTGGTCAGGCCTGGCCACCGAACGTGAGGGGGAGACCATGCGCCGCTCGACCGTCCTCGTACTCGCCGCCGCCGGGCTCGTGATCGCCGCCTGCGAGATCCGGACCGACTACGACATGGCGATCGCGGACGACACCTCCGCGAGGCTCGCGTTCGAGATCTCCTACGACGCCGAGGCCGCGCAGCTCTTCGGGCCCGCCGAAGACTTCCTCGAGGACGAGATCGAGGGCGACCTCGCCTCGGACATCGACGGCGTCACCCTGGTGTCAGCGGAGGCCGACAGCTCCGATCCGGAGAACCAGCGGGTCACGGCGGTGTTCGAGGCCCGCGACGGTGAGGCCTTCGACCGCCTGGTCGCGGACGCGTTCCCGCGCTCGTCCTTCATCAGCGAGGACAACACCACCTGGACGCTGACGCTCAGCCCCGACGACGACGTCACCGAGGACTTCGACGAGGAGTTCCCCCTCGAGGAGTTCGGGCTCGACTTCATCAGTGGTGAGGTCCGCATCGATCACGCGGGCTCGCAGGTGTCGATGACCGGCGGGATCGCCGAGGGCGGCAACGTCGTGGTCTGGGACCCCTACGGTGCCGACAGCCTCGAGGTGGTCATGGACCTCTCGGGCGCCAGTCCGCCGGCCCCCGAGGACGACGAGGTGGAGGAACCGGCCGAGGAACCCGAGGAACCCGTCGACGAGGTGGAGGAACCGGCCGAGGAGCCCGAGGAGCCGGTCGACGAGGTGGAGGAACCGGCCGAGGAGGTGGAGGAACCGGCCGAGGAGCCCGAGGAGGAGGCCCCGGTAGCCGTCGTGGACCTCCAGGACGACGAGGGCGGGCTGTCCACCCTGCTGCTGGGCGCCATCACCGGTGGTGCGCTCCTGCTGCTGGCGCTCCTGCTCCTGCTCCTGCGGGGGCGTGGCAAGGAGCAGGAGGCCGCTGCGGTAGCGGCTGGAGCACCGACGGCCACGGCCGCGGCTCCTGGCGCGTGGGACCAGACCCCGGCAGCGAACCAGCAGTGGGAAGGCTCGCCACCACCCGCCGGCCAGTGGGACCAGACCCAGCCGCTCGGTCAGGTCCCGCCGGGGAGCGCGCCCCCGCCGTCGCAGCCTGAGCCGCCGAGCGAGCCGCCGCCGAGCGCGCCCCCGGCGAGCGAGCCGCCGCCGAGCGCGCCCCCGACGCCACCCAGCTCGCCCCCGGACGACCGGCCGCAGCCGCCGACGCCGCCACCACCGCCGGGCGGCTGACGGCACCGCCGGGCGGCTGACGGCAGCGCCGCGCGGTCAGTCGAGCGCGTCCACGATGCCGGCGAGCATCGGCTCCAGCCCCCACTCCACCCCGGAGACGGCGCCGCTGAAGCCGAGCCGGACCGCGACCAGCTCCTCGGAGGGCACCACGACCACCTGCTGCTCCTCGTTACCCGACGCCCAGTAGGCGTCGGCGGGGACGCTCGGCATCCGCTGCTACCCGTCGGGTCCCTCGTTCAACCACCACTGGGGCCCGTAGGGGGTCTCGGTCGCGCCGGCCACGGGCGTGGTGGACGCTGCCACCCAGCCCTCGGGGAGCAGCCGCTCACCGTCCAACACCCCGTCGTCGAGGTCGCGCTGGTCACGCCTCCCGGCCGAGCTCGGCTTCGCGTCGGGCGAGCTCCTCGGGGCTGGCGGGCAGCAGCGCCCGTCCCCGACGTAGCAGCACGAACCCGAGCGCGTAGGCCCCGGCGGCGCCGTAGAACATCGCGCCGTCCCCGAACAGGTCCATCACCGCGCCGATCACCGGGGAGCCGAGCATCTGCCCGACCATGGTGAACAGGTAGTACATGCCGATGTAGAACCCGATCCGGTTGCGGCCGCCCAGGTCGGCGATCAGCGGCATCGCCTGCACGTTGACCAGCGCCCAGGCCAGCCCCCCGACGACGAACACCACCATCAGCACCGTCACGTTGCGGATCGGGGCGGCGATCACGAACAGCACCGGGATGGAACCGAGCCCCAGCAGCATCGTCGGGATCTTGCCGAGCCTGGTGCCGATCAGCCCGGCGAAGAAGGCAGCGACGAGGAACGCTCCGGCGAAGGCGGGCAGGATGAAGGCGGCACGCCCCGGTGTGAGCCCGAGCACGTTCACGCCGTAGAGCGGGAACATCGCGTCGAGGCCGGCGAAGCCGATGTAGTAGGCGAACATCGCGGCCAGAAGGTAGAACTGGCCCCGGTTGGGGCGCTTGAGCAGGATCTTGAAGCCCCCGACGGCATCGGCCAGCGGCGCTGGCCGACGGTCATCGACGTTGTCGACGTAGGGCGGGTGTCGGTCGGCCTTGCGGTAGACGATCAGGCCGGTGAGCACCAGCACCGCGGCGCCGATGCCGAAGGTCAGCCGCGGGTCGATGTCGTAGAGCAGGCTGAGCCCGGCGAAGGTCGCCAGGGTCCCGATGCCGCCCATGACGTTGATGATCCCGTTGCCCGTGGACCGCTTCTCGGGCGGGGTGTGGTCCGGCATCAGGCTGATCACCGGCCCGCGGTAGGTGTGCATCGCGATCGTGAAGACGATCTCCACGATGATCAGCGACCACAGCGCCACCGCCGCGTAGGGGATGGCGAAGAAGGTCATGGCCGCGACCGGGACCGCGACCACGATGAACGGCAGCCGGCGACCGAGGCGGTGGTTCATCTGGTCCGACCAGGCGCCGATCACCGGGATCAGCAGCAGCCCGATGAGGTTGTCGGTGCTCATCAGCAGCCCGATCAACGCCCGGCTGTCGATGAACTCCGAGTACATGATCGGGACGAAGGCGTTGTAGGCGCTGAAGGTCAGCATCACCCCGAGGAAGCCCGCGCCGATCCACCAGATCTGGCCGTAGGAGAACGCCTCGTCCTGCGTGGTCGCTGCCTGCGTGTCGGTCATGCTCGCTCCCTGCTGCCGGTCCGGCGCTCTCTGGGAGTGTGGTGGGGGACCGCCCTGGCCGTCGAGGTTGTGGGCCATCCCGGGCGGGGGTCAGGGCACCGTAACCCGGCGGGATGGTGTCGTGGGGAACGGCGGCCGTGCGTCCGGTTGCCGTGGCGACACGGCGTCGTTTCGGGGCGCCCCGCCCCTGCCGCGCCGACAGGTGTCGACGTCGCGGACCTGGCCGCTCGTACCGCACTCCGGCCCTGACCCGCGGCAGGCATGTCGCGTACCCTGGAGGGTCCTCGAAGGCGCTGTCCACGTGTTGGAGCCGAGGTGCCACAGGACCCCTGGAACGACGATCACCGCGATGATCTGCCGGATGAGAGGTCGAACGGCGGTCCGCCCGGCGAGGTGCCCGATGACCTGTCCGACCTGACTCCCGACGACATCCCGGACGACATCTCCGACCTCCTCGGACCGGCACCGCCCGAGGATCCCGGCGAGCAGGCCGCGCCAGCGGCGGCCGATGAGGCAGCGACAGGCGCGAGCGGGGACCAGCGCTCCACCTCGGCGCGTCTGGTCGCACGCTACATCGAGGTTCGCGCCGCGACCATGACGCGAGATGGTGGTCCGGGCCTGGTGCTGCGGTGGTCGGCCCGGGCGCCGCTCACGACGACGTTGGGGCTCGCGGTGCTGGTCGGGGGCGTGCTCGTGGTGACCTTCGGCGTGCCGCCGGTCAGCCCGCTGTTCCTCATCCCGGTGGTGTGCGGCCCGGTGTACCCGTGGCTGCGGCTGGAGTCGCGGGCCCAGGCCGCGTGGCGCTCGCAGCAGACCGACTGAGTGAGCGCACCGCTGCCGGCCGCCAACCTCCGGCGAGGGCGATCCGGGGCCTCAGGTGACCGGCCACCACAAGGTGGTCACGTGACGCCAGGCCGGACGGGGATGATCGCGCAGCAGGTCGAGCAGTTCCTCGTCCCGCTCCTCACCGACCCGCAGCCGCCGGCGGAGGTACCGCAGCTGGTCCTCCTCGGACTCCGGCGGCAGCGGCGCGGCCTCCTCCCAGTGCTCCACCTCGACGTCGATCCCGGTCTCGCGCAGGACCTCGGCAGCATCGTCGCTGGTCGGTCCGCTGGGGGCCTCGATGCCATGGATCGCTTGCCAGTAGGGGCGCGTCCAGGCGGTCGGGTGCTCGGCGCTGAGCTCGAGCACCACCCGGCGGCGTGCCTTGGCGGCCAGCGCGTGGCCGAACTGGTCGAGCTCAGGCGTGCCGTAGGCGGTGTGGTGGCTGACCACCACGTCGGCGCCGGCGAGGTCGTCCAGCACCTCCTGCCACGGTCCGAGCACCCCGGTCGCGGTGGCCCCCCGGGCCAGTGCCCGCTCACGGAAGGCCTCCAGCATGCTGGCCTGGATGTCGACGCCGATCAGCCGAGCCGCCGGCGGTGCCAACGCCAGGCTCCCGGCGCCTGCACCGCAGCCGACGTCCAGCACGCTGCCACCGATCGGTAGTGCCGCGGTCGCGATCCGACGGGAGGGCGAGTCGAGGGTCACGGACAGATCGGCGATGTCGGCGAACCGCTGGACCGGGAAGCCGGTGGTTGCCGGCACGGTCGCGACCTCGTCGGGGATGCGCCAGCGGGCCAGCGCTGCGGCCCACCGCTCAGCTGCGCTGTTCGTCATGCCGGTGCCTCCGCTCATGGACCCGGCGGACCCGACCGAACCGGCGGACCGCGAGATCCCGCGTGGTGCGAACCCCTCGCAGCGTAGTCCCGGGCCGGTGAGCGCCGACGGCGTGGCCGCCGAGGTGACTGGCTGCGTGGCCGGCTCTCCGACGGTGGTGGGCGGTCCAGCGCAGAGGGGTCGTCGTCGCCGCGCGGGGTGGTGAGCCGGCCAGCGGTGGCCGGCTGACGTCCCCACGCCGGCCACGTGGTCGCTGCGGGGCACGCACCCGGTCAGCCGTGGCCGGCAACCGCGCCCGCTGGCCGGCAACCGCGCCGCCCGCGCCGCCCGCGCCGCCCGTGCCGCCCGCGCCGCCCGCGCCGCCCTGGCCGCCCGCGCCGCCCGCGCCGCCCGCGCGTCTCAGCCCGGCAGCACCGCCTCGAGCGTGAACTCGGTCGGCACGAGGTCCCGCCGCTCGGCCGGCAGCCGCCAGCGCAGCGTGCCGTCGTCGAGCCGCTCCATCCACGGCGCGAAGCACCAGTCGAGGGTGTCGCCCTCGTGCAGCCGCGTCAGCTGCAGGCCCGCGTCCAGCACGGCCTGCACCGTCTCGCCGAGGCCGTGGGGGAAGTCGACCGTGTCGGGGGCGGCCACCTCGCCGTCGCCGGCGTAGGTCGCGGTGTCGCTCCAGCGCTGGCCGCCGGCCCGCTCGAAGTAGGGGGGGGTGATGACGAGGTCCCCGTCGGGGCGGGCCTCGTCGACGGTCAGCAGCATCGGGTGGGCGTCGCGCAGGTAGAGCCGCCCACCGGGACGCAGCAGCCCGGCGACGACCCGGGCCCAGCGTGCGATCGAGGGCAGCCAGGTGATCGCCCCCACCGAGGTGTAGACCAGGTCGAAGTTCGGTCCGAGGAGCGCGTCGGCGCCCTCGACGTCCGACTCCACGAAGGTGGCCGGCGTCCCCGACCGTTGGCTCAGCTCCCGAGCCACCTCGAGGGCGGCGGGGGAGAAGTCCACGCCCGTGACCCGCCCGCCGAGCCGCGCCAGGGACACCGTGTCGGTCCCGATGTGGCACTGCAGGTGCACGACGTCGAGCCCCGTGAGGTCGCCGAGGTGGTGCGCGTCGGCCGCGACGACGTCGGACAGGTGCTCCGGCTCGGCGGCGTAGCGGTCCAGCGCGTACTCCGAGGACGCGGCGTGCAGCGGGACCCGCGCCTCCCAGTTGGCGAGGTTGACGGCGCGGTGCTCAGCACCGGCTCCAGCGTCCACGTCAGCGTCCATCTCAGGCGTCCATCTCAGGCGTCCATCTCAGGCGTCCATCTCAGGCGTCCGCGCCGGCGGCGAACCACGCGGCCAGCCGCTCGAAGCCCTCCTCGAGCCCGACGCGCGGCTCCCAGTGCAACGCGGCGCGGACCTCGCGCTGATCGAACCAGTGGGCCGTGGCCAGCTGCTCGGCCAGGAAGGAGGTCATCGGCGGGTCGTCGGTGCGGCCCAGGCGGGCCCACAGGCGCTCGGCGGCGGCCCCGCCCGCATGGGCGACACCCAGGGGGACGCGCCGGTGGGGTGCCGGCAACCCCGCTGCTCGGCAGATGCGGGCGAGCAGCTCGGCCACGGTGCGTGGCTGGCCGTTGGAGATCACGAAGGCCCGCCCCCGCACGGCGTCGTCCTCGGCGTGGTCCAGGGCGGCGACCAGGGCGTCGACGGCGTTGTCCACGTAGGTCGTGTCGATCAGGGCCGCACCGTCGTCGATCAGCGCCAGGCGGCCGGCCCGGGCCCGCGCGACGATCCTGCCGACCAGCTGGGTGTCACCCGGTCCCCACACCAGGTGCGGGCGGATCGCGACCACGCCCAGCGCGTCGGCGGCGTGCAGGGCGAGCTGCTCGGCCCGGGCCTTGGTGCGGGCGTAGTGGCCGATCGTGTGGACGGTGTCGGCCTGGTCGGCCGCGGCGCCGACCAGGGGTTCGCCAGCGTGGGCCACCGACGGGGTCGACACGTGGACCAGCCGGGGCACGTGCCGCGCGCGGGCGGCGCTGACGACCTGGAGGGTGCCGTCGATGTTGGCGTGGCGGAACTCCTCCTCGGTGCCCACCACCCCGACGCGGGCGGCGAGGTGGACGATGCCGTCCTGCCCGGTCACGGCGCTGCGCACCACCTCGGCGTCGGCGATGTCGCCGAGCACCTCACGGATCGGTGGCCCCGCCCCGGCCTGGGTGCCGGCCAGCCCCGAGGGGCGCCGCTGCAGCACGGTGACCTCGTCACCGCGGGAGGCCAGCGCCACCGCGGTGTCGCGGCCGAGCAGGCCGCTGGCGCCGGTCACGAGCACCTTCACGAGCCGCCCCCGTCGCCGTGGTTGGGATCGGCGTTGTCGTCGGCGACCGACGCCTCCGGGCGCCGCCGCCGGCGACCGAGCCCCCGGCCGGCCAGCAGCTCGGCGGCCTCCCGGCCGAGGCGGGCCCGGTCGATCTTGGACTGGTGGCGGATGTCGACCGGCAGCTTCGGCACGACCAGTACGGCGGCGATGTCGACCTCCGGCACGGCCGAGCGGACGCGGTCGACCAGCGTCAGCGGGGCCAGCTGCCGGCTCCCCGGGGCCGGGTCGGTCGCCACGACCACGACCACCTGCTGGGTGCCGATGGGCCCGACCCCGACGGCTGCGGCCATCGCGACGTGCTCGATCGCCTCGACGCGCTGTTCGATCCCGACCGGGGTGACGGGGCCTGCGGCGGTGCTGATCAGGTGCGCGAGCCGGCCCTCGATCCACAGCCGCCCGTTCGCATCGAGGGGCCCGACGTCGCCCGAGCGGTGCCAGCCGGGGTCGCGGGAGCTCGTGAGCTCGGTGATCGCCAGCCGGTCGTAGCGGTCCTTGACGTGGGGTGCGGCCACGCAGACCTCGCCGGTGACCCCGGGTTCGCGGACCAGCGCGCCGGTCGCGGCACCGTTGGCATCCAGTGGGCTGATCGCCACCTCGACGCCCGGGATGGTGCGGCCGACGCAGACCCCGTTGCCGGGACCGACCGCCTCGATGGTGGTGAGGTCGATGTCGGCGACCGGGAGGCACTCGGTCATGCCGTAGGGGGTGTGGGCCGCGGCGGAGGGCACCACGGCGGCGAGCCGACGGAGCAGCGCCGCGGGCACCGGCGCGCCCGCCGACATCAGGGTGCGGACCCCGGCCAGCGCGGTGCGCTGGTCGCCGCGGAGCTCCTCGGCGGTGCGGGCCACGTTGGTCAGCGCGGCGGGGGAGGCGAACACCAGCGTCGCCTCCGTGGCGGCGACCGCGTCGGCCAACGCCGCGGCGGTCAGGGTCGCCGGCGCGGTCACGTCCATGTCGGGGACCATCGAGGTGATCCCGAGCGCCGGGCCGTAGAGCGCGAAGGGTGCGAAGGCGGCGACCAGCCGGTCGTCGTCGCCGATCGCGTAGGCCCGGCGGAGCGCGTCGCGCTGCGCCTCGAGCTGACGGTGCCGGTAGACGACCCCTTTGGCGGGTCCCGTGGAGCCGGAGGTGAAGGCGATCGCCGCCTCGGCGTCGGCGGCCGGTGGCGGTGGCAGCGCGTCGTCGGGCTCGTGGGTGGCGAGGGGGCCCGGACCGTGGTCGATCAGCCGGTAGCCACGCTCGATCAGTTGGTCGAGGGTCACCTCGACGCTCGCGCTGCGACGCAGCGCGGCCGGCACCTCGCCCGCCCCGATGCGCCGGCCTGGCCAGCGCAGGGCCGCAGCCGCCGCGAGTGCCCGGGGGATGCCGACGAGGTGCTGCGGCGCGGCGCTGCGCAGCGCGCGGCTGAGCCCCTTGGGGCCGAGGCCGGCGTCGGCGACGACCACCACGGCGCCGAGCCGCCAGCAGGCGTAGAGCAGGACGGCGAGCTCGCGTCCGGGGGGGACCATGCAGGCCACCCGATCGCCGGGCTGGACCCCGTGGGCGTGGAGGCCGGCGGCCAGGGCGTGGACGTCACCGGCCAGCTCGCCGAAGGTCCAGCGGCGGGGTCGGCGGAGCTCGTCACCGGGGGCCGGGGGTTCGACGATGGCATCGGTGTCGGCGCGGTGCGGCTCGGCGAGCGCGGCCCACAGCGGGGTGCGCTGCCCATCGGCGGGGGCCGTCGCCGCCTCGCCGGCCGCCAGCGGCGCCGTGTCGGTCTCGGGGGCGCCGGTCCGCCTGCCGGGGGACGGCAGCGCGTCGGGGCCCATCGGCACCCGGGCCGGGATCCAACGGTGCAGGGCCCCGGCGAGGTCGGCGTCCTCGGGGGTCAGGTGGCTCGCCCCCTCGACGCGGTGGACGTCGGCCTGGGGCAGCCGCGCCTCGAGGTCGTGCAGGTACCGGTCGGAGAACACCGGGTCCTTCGGGCCCCACAGCAGCAGGACCGGCACCCCGGCCAGCTCGCCCAGCCGGCCGGCGAGATGGTCGAGCACCGCCGCGCTCGGGTGGTCGGGCTCGAGGGGGATGTCGCGGACGAACCCGCCGATCGCCGCCCGGCGCTCGGCGCTGGCGTAGGGGGCGGCGTAGGCGTCGCGGACCGCGGCCGGCAGCGATGGACGGGACAGGGCGGTCGCGCCGCGCAGGAAGGCGGGTGTGCGCACCGTGACGGTCTCGAGCATCGCCGGCAGCCGGGCGCTGCGTATCAGGCTCGGGGCGGGGGCATCCTCGGGCTGGTGCACCGCGGTGTTGGTCAGCACCACCCCGGCCACCTGGTCGCGGTGGGCCAGCGCCCATCCCAGTGCGATCGGCCCGCCCCAGTCGTGGGCCAGCAGCACGACCGGGCCGCTGAGCCCGAGCGCGGCGGTCAGGCGGCCGAGGTCGTCGATGCGTCGCGCCAACGGCCGGTGGGTACCGGTGCGCTCGGAGTAGCCCATGTCGAGGTGGTCGACGGCGACCACGCGCCAGCCGGCCGGGGGCGCGGCCAGCACCTCGCGGAAGGCGTAGGACCAGGTCGGGTTGCCGTGGACGCACAGCACCGTGCCGCCCCTGGCCACCTCGTCGCCGCGGCCGGTGCCCTCGGTCACCTCGCTGTCCAGGACGTGCCAGGTGCGCTCGACAGCGTCGGCGTCCACCGCGGTCACGAGCCGGGACCAGGCGGGATCCAGCCCCTCGATCCCCGGGGGTGGGAGTCTCGCGGTCGTCACCACAGGATCTCGCTGGCGAGGGTGTTGATACCCGAGCCGATGCCGCCGATGACGACCGTGTCCCCGGGCCGGATGTGCTCCTGGTGCAGCGCCAGGGTGGTCGGGATCGATGCCGGCCCGATGTTGCCGCGGTGGGGGAAGGTCAGCGGCACCCGCTCGGGGTCGATGCCGATCTGCTTGCACATCAGCTGGGTGTGCACCGAGGAGATCTGGTGCAGGATGTAGTGCTCGGCGGTGCCCCAGTCCCAGCCGTTGTCCCGGGCGGCGATCCAGGTGGCGTCCGCGACCTGCAGGCCGGCCTCGAGCAGGGCCTTGGTGTCGGTGCGCATGTGGTCGATGGAGCCGACGCACAGGTCGTTGAACTCGGTGCCTGCGCGCGACTCCCCACCGATCAGGCGGTGGCCCTCCGGGTGGGCGTCGGCCGGCCCCAGCACCATCGCGGCGCCACCCGATCCCAACGTCAGCGAGGCGAACTCGGCGAACACGTCGGCGACCGTGGTCTCCGGGCGGTCGAGGCGGGCCAGCGTCGCCTCCTGCAGGGCCCGCGAGCCCTCCCCGTCGACGATCAGGGCGTAGCGGATCTGGCCGCCGTCGATCATCGTGGCGGCGAGGTGCATGGCGTTGACGAACCCGAGGCAGGCGTTGGCGAGGTCGAAGTTCAGGCACGAGCTCGGCATCGACAGCTGTCGGTGCACGTCGACGGCGGCCGAGGGTTCGAGGTGGGCCCGGCACACCGAGGTGTCGACCAGCAGCCCGACCTCGGAGCGGTCGATGCCGGCCACCTGGAGCGCGCGCTCACCGGCCAGGGCGGCCGCGTCGGCGTAGCTGACGTCCTCGGGCCACCAGCGCCGCTCGATGACCCCGGCCACCTCCTCCAGCAGCCCGGGGCGCAGGCCGAGGCGCTCGTAGGTCGCCGACAGCGCGTCGTCGAACTGCGACGAGGGCACGACGATGGGAGCGTCGGCCGCCTCGACGGACAGGATCACCGTGCCGTGGTGGCGGAAGGTCGTGTTGCCCTGCATGGGAACCTCGATGCGGGGTGGGAGCCGTCGGCGATGGTCCGGGGCCGAGGCGTCCGTGGACGGCTGCCGATGTGGACGGCGAGGTTACGGCCCCGTAGGGCCGGGTGCGGCTCCCGGTGCGTTCAGCGGGCCATGCACCAGCACGGGTACGGGCGGATCGGCGGGGTTGCGGACCGGTTCGGTACGTCAGACGATGGGTGCCGGCTGCACCGTGCCGGCTGCCTCGGAAGGACCGTCGTGCATCTGGGCGAGACATCGCGTGTGGGGGGCGCAGGTCTGCTCGCACTGGTGGCGACCTACGGCATCGGCCGGCTGGCCTACGGGCTGTTCGTGCCGCGCTTCCGGGAGGAGTTCGGCCTGCCGCTGGACGTGCTGGGCTTCTACGCCAGCGCGGCCCAGGCCGGCTACCTCGTCGCCATCGTGGTCACCGGTCTCCTCACGGCCCGGTTCGGTCCCCGTGTGCCGGTGCTGTCGGGGTGTCTGCTGCTGGCGGTGGGCGCGGCTCTCACGGCGTCGGCGCCTGGTCCGACCCTGCTCGCCGTGGGGGTCATCGTGGCGGGCACGAGCGCTGGCGGAACCTGGGCGCCGTTCTCGGATGCGGTCTCCCGCCAGGTCCCGTCCTCGGGCAGCCGACGAGCCCTGGCCCTGGTCAACGACGGCGCTCCGGCCGGGCTGGTGGTCGCCAGCGTGCTCGTGCTGGTTGCGGGGGACCGATGGCGGGCCGTGTGGTGGGCGTTCGCGGTGATCGGGCTGGCCGCGGCGGTGGTGGCCTACCGGGTGCTGGCACCCGGCCCGGTGGGTCCGGCCCCCGACCGTGCCCGCCCCGGGCCGGGGTGGTTCCTCACCCAGCGGTCGTTGCGGTTGTTCGTCGTCGCCACGGGGATATCGATCACCTCCGGGGCCTACTTCGCCTACGCGCCGGACACGGCCCAGGACGCCGGCGTGGCCAGCTGGATCGGTCCGGCGATGTGGGCGACCCTGGGGATCACCGGTGCGGTCGTGGGCGCCTTCGGCGGCCAGCTCGCCAGCCGGTACGGCCTGCGCGGGCCGCTGGCGGTGATGCTCGTCCTGGTCGGCGGGGCGAGCGTGGTGCTGCTGGTCGCGCCGGGCTCCGCGTTCGCCGCCCTCGGCTCAGCTGCCCTGTTCGGGGTCGGATTCACCACCGGGTTCGCCCTGATCGTGATGTGGAGCCAGCAGGTCTTCCGTGAGCGCCCGACCACCGGCTTCACCCTGGGTCTGGTGTTCATCGCGGCCGGATTCCCCGTCGGGCCGGGCCTGTTCGGCGTGCTGGCCACCCACCTCGGTCGCGACGTGGCCCTGCTGGCGCTGGCCGCTCCGGCGCTGTTGGTCGCGCTGGTGCCCCCTTCACGCGACGACCGCCACGAGCTTCGCGACGCGTGACCGACGCGGGCGGGTGGCGCCGCCGTGTCGGCTACCGGCGCAGGTGCGGCACCAGGAACAGGACGCATGCCACGAGGAACACCAGGCTGCCGACGGTGATCAGCACATCGCCGTCACGCAGACCCGCCGCGCCGAACAGCAGCGCGCAGACCAGGAAGAGGATCCAGCCCCACAGATCGAACCGCTGCAACAACCGCTCCAAGCCCTCCGGCGCGGGGCCGCCGGGGCGCCGATCCTAGGACGTGGGATGGCACCGTGCAGTCAGCGCCCCCGACGCTCCGGTGACCGGTGGGGCGAGGACCAGCCAGCCGGTTCGCACCGCGGCCGGATCACCGCACGCTGCGATCGACCGCCTTCCGCCAGGCGCTGAACGACGCCGCGGACCGGCCGTGGGGACGACGCAGCCACGGCCACGGATGCAGCGCGACGATCTCCAGCGCCGCGGAGCGCCGGCGCCATCCCGGCACCGGCGCGAAGGTCGTCGCCAGCGCCCGGCCGGCGAGCACCTCGACGGGGTCGCCGAGGTGGACCTGCACCTCACGCCGCGCCGCCAGGTCGGCCAGGGCCTCGGTGAGGAACACCAGCCGTTTGCCGGACAGCTGCAGCCGGGTGAGCAGGGGCGCGTCGAACACGAACACCGCGGGCAGGTCGGGATGGCCCACCAGCGCCGGGTCGTCGTCGCCGAGGGACTCCGCGGTCAGCCACACGGCCTCGGGCCGACTGGTGACCTCGGGTCGCCGGGGGCCCGCGGTGCGCTCGGGGTCGAGGTCGTGGCGCAGCCCCGGTGGCTCCTCGGCTGCGGGCAGGGGCGGGTCCTCGGGCCAGTCCTCGATCGGGCAGTCGTCGGCCAGCGGGCAGCTGTCGCACAGCCCCGGTGCCCGCTTGGTGACCTGCCACCGGGAGAAGCCGTAGGGCCGGCCGGTGGCGGTGCCGACGGTCCACTGCCAGCCGGCCCGGTTGGCGGCCCGCGAGCCGTCGAGGAGGTGGCGGAAGAACACCTCCTCGCCGTCGCGCCAGTCGACGCCTTCCCGCACCGCCCAGTGGGAAGCAAGCCACATCCGCGTCTGGTTGACGAGGTAGCCGTCCTCGACGAGTTCCCGGGTGGTCGTCGCCAGGCAGGCCATGTCCGGGTCCCAGACGCTCGCTGCTGCGGCGGTCGCGGCCTGACCGGCGTCGCTGTCGCCGTCGCCGTCGCCGTCGCCGTCGCCGCGCCACGGCGTGCCGGCGAGCCGGTGCCGCAACCCCTCGCCGAGCCCGATGCCCACCCGGGCGTAGAGGTGCCGGGCGTACTCCTGCCACAGCAGCTCGTCGCGGTACTTGCCGCGGTCACGGGCCGGCGCCTCGGCCACCGCCTCCCACAGCAGGGGCAGCTGGAGCAGCCCGTGTCGCACGTAGGGCGAGACGGCGCTGGCGCCGCGGCGCTCCTCAGGCCAGACCTCGTTGCGGGTGGCCGCGTAGCCGCTGACATCCAGGGCGGCCAGCGCCGCATCGGCCGCCATCTGGCCGCCACGGAACCGGTGGCTGGCGACCACCTCGCCGTCCACGAGGTCACCGAGGTGGTGGCGCACGAACGCCTCCGCCGCGGCGACGTCGTGGGCGGGCGGCAGCTCCAGCCGGGTGCCGGGAGGGTCGGGTACTGCGGAGGTCATGCTCGGCCTTCGGTCCGCCGCCGGGCAGTGGACCGATGCCCTAGCGTGGCATGCCTGCGGGCAGGCGGACCGAGGAGCACCGAGGTGGCAGGCGACCGGCAGCAGCGCGATGGCCGATCGCTCCTGCGGCTCGGCGCCGCGACGGCCGCGGTGGTCGGCCTCGTGCGGGCGGGACGGACCCTGGGGGCACTGCCCACCGAGGTGGTCGCCGCGCTCCCGGGCGACGAGGTCGACCCCGAGGCCACCGCGGCCACCACCCGGGCGATCAGGATCGACGCCACGCCCGAAGCGGTGTGGCCGTGGCTGGTGCAGATGGGCTACCAGCGGGGTGGCTGGTACGCGATCGACGCCCTCGAGCGGCTGATCGGTGCCGGGGACTTCCTCACCGGCGGCTCCGCTGACCGGGTCGTGCCGGAGCTGCAGGACCTCGCCGTGGGTGACCGGGTCGCGCTCAACGACCGCGCCTACCTCGTCGTCGCCCACCTCGACGCCCCCCGGGCGCTGGTGTTGGTGCTGCCGGGCGGACCGCTGGCGTGGGTGTGGTCCTTCACCCTCCACCCGGTGCCCTCTCCGAGCGACGACGACCCGCCGTCCGCCACCCGGCTGGTCGTGCGCTGCCGCACGGGGGCGCGGGAGGGCTGGGTCCGGCCGCTGCTGCCCCCACTGGAGGCGGGCCACCTGGTGATGGAGGTGGT
>PWEU01000078.1 GCA_003554005.1 Nitriliruptoraceae bacterium | reverse complement strand
GGCGTAAGGCACGTCGTCGTCGGCGCAGCCTGGGCGCGTAGGACCGAACTGCGCGCAGCGCTGCTCCCTCGATGTGGGGGCTCGCCCAGGTTGGGTGGGCCCCTTCTCCGCTCCTCGTGGGACCCTCGCGGTCCTTCGGGCAGACTCGGTCACGGCCTGCATCCAGGGGTGGCGCAGGACTCGCCGCGTGGTCGATCCCAAGGACACAGCGACCCGACGCGGTCGTTGACGGGACGGTCAGGTGCGGGGTGCATCGGGGCCCGCCATGTGGTCACGGTCCTACAGGAAGCAAGCGTCCCTCGAACGTGTCGAGCAGGCTGAGGGGTCGCACGTCGACTCGGCGCAACTACGGCCGTACGCGCCCATAAACTGCTGTCCTACCTGCTGCTGGGCGTCTCACGCCGTGGCTCGGCGCCCCGGGACGCAACCGCCTCACCTCAGGTAGTCGCAGGTGCGGTTTCCTGAACCCCTGCGTCAAGCGCAGGGGTCCACAAACTGACGACAGGCGGTTCTCGACCGAAGGCAGGTACTGCGATGCCGGTCGCCTTCGCTGGACTCTCGGTGCGTGAAGCTGCCGAGGAACTCGGCGTGTCACCGTCCGCGGTTCGCCACTGTCTTGCGCGTCCCGCGCTCGCTACTTCAAGCGTCGCTGCACCTCGTCATGCAGGTTGCGCACCGTGATGTTCGCCACCCCCCCCGACCTCCCGCCACCCAGCGTGCTAGCGATGCTGGAGCGTGGGCCGGGTACAGCGGGCGGCTGCGGACCGGAACCCACCGGGTGCCATCCGCCTCACCGGGAGCCCATCGGGACGCGAGGGGGTGCAAGCGTCCGGTGTGCCAACTGACGCCACCCGCCCGGCTGACCGCCGAGACCGGCGCCAGCGGGTCGGGGTGCAATCACGTCGAGCGTCGTTCACTGGCGGTGCCACGGGTCGATGATGTCGAGCCCGTCGAACCGGGCGAAGTCCTTGGTATTGCGGGTGACCAGCGTCATGCCATGGACCAGTGCGGTTGCACCGATGAGCGCATCGCGGAAGGGCGCCGGGTTCGGAACGTGGAGCGCCGCGGCACGTCGCGCGACCGTCGCGTCGATGACGAAAACACGCTGGTCGAACGCCGCTGCAACACTCTCATCGAGCCAACGGCGGAGCACAGCCCCCTTGGCTGGATCGGCACGCTCGGCGAGCAGCACCCCGTGCTCGAGTTCGTGGATCGTGACCGAGGACAGGAACAGCTGACCTGACGGAATCTCGGATGCCCAGGCGTCGACCTGGGGATCGGCCTTGCCAGAGCGCACCTTTCGCAACTCGGACACAACGTTGGTGTCGAGCACGAACATCAGCTGAACTCGGCCGGACGCGCGTGCTCGGCGGACGTCGGCAGTACCAACTCGATGTCCTCTACCCCGGCAGGCTCGGCCAGCCGGTCCAGGACATGTTCGGTGCCGAGCAGCCGCTCGTAGTCGTCGTAGGACAACAGTACGTGGGCGGGACGGCCGCGATCGGTGATGTAGACCGGGCCGTGCGCCGCGGCCCTCTTCGCGCCGCTGGTGTCCTGGTTGAACTCCCTACTACTCATCCTGGTTACCATCACCCAGCTCCTATGTAGCTACGTTGCTACCTTACGGTGGGCTCTCTCGTTCCGCAAGATCACCCGGTGGGCGGCCGCGACCTCGGACGCCGAACGAGTCGATCAGCCGCGTGGTGACGCCGTGTGGCCCTTCCATCGCCGGGCGCGGCTTCCCAGCCTGGGCATCCGCCGCAGGACCGCCACGACCACAGAAGCCCGAGCCGCGCTCCGACAACCAGGGATGAACCCAGGAAACCCCCGGATCGAAGGCACCCCTCGCGGCGCATGCCCGTGGTGGCGCTCCTGCTGGATGGCTAGTTGGCCGCCGGCGACACCGACCTCCTCGATCTGGCAGCTGACGACGTCACCGTGCTCCGCCCACGCGAACTCCTCAGATGACGAGAAACGTGTACGGGCAACGGCTCGGCTCCATCGCCCAGCCGACTGTTGGAACGAGCTGTCAACGCAGCAGCCCCCAGTCGGGGACCGGGGGCTGCAGGGGTGGGGCGTAGAGGATTCGAACCTCTGACCTCTGGCGTGTCGACCAGCGGCGGAGGGTCCAGGACCGTCCAGCCCGGTCCACAGAACCGGCTCTGAGCAGGGGCGATACTCCACCGACATCCAGCGACGTCCAGCCCGATCCGAACCAGTTGGCTGTCAATCGGGCTGTCACGACCGGCTCCCCGTCCCGGCACGAACCATGCCTGGCACGAAGCCAAGTGCGGACCGTACGACAGGCATCACACGTCAAGGCTACTTGACGACAGCTAGGCGGCCAGCGACACTCACAACATGAGTACACGCCTGGATGCTGAACAACGGGACGAGCAGGTCCGCGTCGAGATCGAACTCGGCTCGTCCGACCCGCTCGGCCAACTGCGGGGCCTGCGTGCTGCGGACCGTCAACTCGATGTCTGGCAGCGGCAGACCATCACCCGCGCCCGGGAGCAGGGATCCTCGTGGTCCCAGATCGGTGATGCGCTCGGCGTGACGAAGCAGGCCGCGTGGGCGCTGTACAACGAGGGCGTCCGGGACGCGCTCGATGCGGTGAGGCAGCGCAGCGGGCTCACCGATGAGCAAGCCCAGCAGCTCGCGGACGAGGAACGCGACGCCCTACGCGCGCGGTGAGGGTCATCCTCGACCCGAACGTGCTCGTCTCGGCGGTGGTGACGCCGGGGGTCTCGGCCGAGCTGCTCGATCGGTGGCTGACCGACCGTCCGTTCCAGCTCGTGGTGTGTCCGCTCCTCATCGCCGAGCTTCGTGGTGTCCTCGCACGGCCGAAGTTCCGCCGCTGGACCACGACCGAGGCAGCAACGGCCTTCGTGGATCTCCTCGAACGCGAAACAGAGTCGTGGGTCGACCCGCACGAAGTCCCGCCCGCCACCGGGGACCCCAAGGACGACTATCTCGTCGCGCTGCACCGAAGCTGCCAGGCCGACCTGCTGGTCTCCGGGGACTCCGACCTCCTCGGTCTGGCAGCCGACGACGTCACGGTCGTCACCCCAGGCGCGCTCCTCGAACGTCTCCAGCTGTGAGCATGCAGGAGCCCGGCTCACCATCGAGTTGGCTGTCAGAACGAACTGTCAACGCAGCAGCCCCCAGTCGAGAACTGGGGGCTACGGGGGTGGGGCGTAGAGGATTCGAACCTCTGACCTCTTGCGTGTCGAGCAAGCGCTCTAACCAACTGAGCTAACGCCCCAGGACTGCAGCCGCG
>PWEU01000040.1 GCA_003554005.1 Nitriliruptoraceae bacterium | reverse complement strand
CATGGGGGTTCAAGTCCCCCCTCGCGCACTTGGCAGCTACAGGCGCGTAGCACCCAACCGGTGCGTAGCACCCCGTAAAGGCCAGATTCGCTCGAGCGCCTCCGCTTCCCAGCGGGGGCGTTTCTGCATCCGTGACACGATCTCGACACCACTGAGGGTCGTGGCATCGCGTCCTCGCGGGTGGCGGGCCGCCGCTGTCCCTGCGAGAAGCAGCGGCTATCGGCTGGTTCTCGCCCGAGGGTGGTGCCGGGACCGGCGGAGAGGCAGGCTGCCACCATGACCTCCCTCACGATCCTCCCGATCACCCCCGATGATCTGCCGTTCGTGCGCGCGATGCTCTACGAGGCAGCGTTCTGGCGCGCGACCGGCGACGCTCCACCGATCGCAGCGGCACTCTGCGCACCTGAGCTGGCCATCTACGTGGACCAGTGGGGCCGTTCGGGCGACGCCGGGCTGCTCGCCCGCGTCGCGGGCCGACCGGTGGGTGCGGTGTGGGTCCGCCGCTTCCCTGACCACGCCCACGGCTACGGCTACGTCGACGAACTGACCCCCGAACTGAGCATCGCCGTCGCGCCGGAGCGTCGCGGGTACGGCATCGGCGGCTGCCTGCTGAGCGCGATGCTGGCCCTCCTCCGCATCGACGGCGCCCGCCGGGTCAGCCTGAGCGTGGAGACCGACAACCCGGCCCGGTCGCTGTACGAGCGGTTCGGGTTCACGGCTGCGGCAGCCACGGCCGCGGCAGCCACGGCCGTGGCAGCCACGGACGGGGCGATCACGATGCTGCGGACCTTGACACCTGACTGAGAGCCCACCGGAGGCCGGCGACCCCCCCGTCAACCCCGCGGGTCGCGGACCGAGCCGAGGAACAGGATCGCGCCGGTCTGGCGATCACTGAACGTGAACGCGAAGGGGCGATCGACGAGGAAGGGGGGTGGGCCGGCCGACTCCACCATCGCCCCTCCGGTGACGGCAGCCGCCTCGGTGCCCCCCTCGTCGACCCAGCGGTACCGTCCGCCGCTGCACAGACCAGGAGCGAGCAGGGTTGGAGCAGGCATCCGCAGCGGCATCGGCCCGTCTGCTGCGCGCGGACGCGGACGGCCTGGCTGCCGCGGTGGCGGCGCTGGACGCCGGACGCCTCATCGGGCTGCCGACCGAGACGGTCTACGGCCTCGCCGGTGACGCCTTCGCGACCGACACCGTCGCCGCGATCTTCGCCGCGAAAGCCCGTCCCGCGGACAACCCGCTGATCGTCCACCTCGCCGACGAGGAAGAGCTGCCCCGGGTCACCGAGCAGGTCACACCGCTGGCCCGCTCGCTGGCGGCCGCCCACTGGCCCGGACCGCTGACCCTGGTCGTGACCGCTGCGGCCAGCGTCCCCGCCATCACCCGGGCGGGGCTGTCGAGCGTGGCGGTCCGCGTCCCCGACCACCCCGTCGCCACCGCGGGGCTCCAGCGATGCCGTTCCCCGTTGGCGGCGCCGTCGGCGAACCGTTCGGGGCGGCCGTCACCGACCACGGCGAGAGACGTGCTCGGCGAGTTCGGCAGCGAGCTGGCGCTGGTGCTCGACGGTGGACCCTGCGTCGTCGGGGTCGAGTCGACCGTGGTGGACGCCCGAGGGTCGCGGCCGGTCGTGCTGCGTGAGGGCGGGGTGACCCGGGAGCAGCTCGGCGTATCGGGGGAGGAGGCGGCGGGCGAGCTGCAACGCTCCCCGGGAACCCGCTACCGCCACTACGCGCCAGGTTGCAGGGTCCGGATCGCGCCCGCCGGGCAGGTCGACGTCGAGGTGGCCCGCGCCGTGACGGCTGGCGTCCACTTCGGCGCCGTGGTCCACCGGGACCACGCCGACCACCTCCCGCCGACAGCCACCGTCATCGACACCTTCACGGACGCGCCGGACCTGGCGCGACGCCTGTACACGGGGTTCCGGGAGGCGGAACGCGCGGGCGTGGAGCTGCTGTTGGTGGAGGCCGTCGCCGAGGAGGGGGTCGGGCGGGCGGTCATGGACCGCCTGCGGCGGGCGGCCGGCGTAGCGTGAGGGCACCGATGCCAGGACAGGAGCCCGACATGCAGGACACCTACGAGGTGCGGCCCTCCCCGCGGGAAGGACGGGGGCTGTTCGCGACCGCGCCGATCGCCTCGGAGACCCTGATCATGGAGGCGCCGCTGCTGCTGGTACCGGGCTCGGAGCGCACCGCCCTGCAGGCCACGATCATCGACGACTACGTCTACGAGTGGGACGAGCATGGCACCGCGGCACTGGTGCTCGGCGTCTCCTCGATGTGCAACCACGACGACGACCCGAACGCCTTCCTGTGGTTGCTCCCCGACCGCCTCACGGCCCAGCTGTTCGCGCTGCGCGACATCGCCGAGGGGGAGGAGATCACCGTGTCCTACCGCGCTGAGGAGGGCAGCGAGGGCGCCCCGTTGTGGTTCGAGGTCCATCCCGGCCACTGACCGACGAGCGAGCGGGGCCGCTGGCGACGGTGGCCGGCATCCGCGCCGCGGGCGCGGTAGCGTGGGCGCCATGGCCACTGACACACACCTGCCGACCAGGTCACCGACCCAGGCCCCCGCGCCGGTGCAACCGGACGCGCGGCCCAAGCCCGGGGACGGTGACGGTGACCACGACCGGTTCGCGCACTACGTCAGCAAGCGCGACCTGGAACGGTTCCGCCGCAAGGGCACGCCGGTGACGGCGCTGTGTGGGAAGCGGTGGAAGCCCGACGGTGACCCCTCGCGGTTCCCGATGTGTCCCACCTGCGCTGAGCTCGTCGCCGACCGGATCGCGGGCTCCTTCGGCAGCTGATCGAACGGTCCACCGGGCCCGGACCCGACAACTAGGGTCGAACGTGTCCCGTTGTCCGTCGGACCGGAGCGCTCCCGTCATGCCCGTGGCCCCGCAACGCGCCGTGATCTTCGACCTCGACGGCGTCCTCACCGAGACGGCGGAGTACCACTACCTCGGCTGGCAGCGCCTGGCCGATGAGGAGGGCCTGCCCTTCGATCGCGCGGCGAACGAGGCGCTGCGAGGTGTGTCGCGCGCAGCGTCGCTGGAGCTGCTGCTGGGCGATCGTCAGGTCGACCCGGCCACCTTCGACGAGATGATGGAGCGGAAGAACAGCTACTACGTCGACTCGCTCCAGGGGATGAGCCCGAAGGACCTCCTGCCGGGGGCGATCTCGTTGGTGGTCGACGCCAAACGCCGGGGGATGCTGGTGGCCATCGGCTCGTCGTCGAAGAACGCCCGCTTCGTGCTGGACAAGCTGGAGATCACGGGGCTGTTCGATGCGGTCGCCGACGGCGACACGGTCGACAACGCCAAGCCCGCGCCCGATCTGTTCCTCGCCGCAGCCGACCTGCTCGGCGTCGAGCCCGCCCACTGCGTGGTGGTCGAGGATGCGGCGGCCGGCATCGACGCCGCCCTGGCCGCCGGGATGACCGCCGTCGGCACGGGTCCCGAGGAGCGCGTGGGCCATGCCCACCACCGGTTCGACGCCACCCGCGACGTCGATCTCACGGTGGTCTGCCCCCCGGCCGAGGCCCGGGTGGCCAACGGGCCGATGGTCGCCGACGGATGGGTGGTGATCGATGACCGCCACGACCCGGACCAGGTCATCAACGTGGCGACCAGCCACCTCACGGGCAACGGCTACCTCGGTTACCGGGGCACGGTGCCGGAGTGGCGCGCCTCGGCCACCGTGGGCTGCACCGTCTCCGACACCTGGGACAACGCCGACGGCAAGTGGGCGGAGCTGTGCAACGTGCCCAACGCGCTGTTCGCCGAGCTCGGGCACCTCGGCCAGCCGGTCGCCATCGACGCCGACCAGGTGCTCTCCGACCGTGACCTGCTGGAGCGTCGGCTCGACGTGCGCTACGGACGACAGCACCGCATCTACGGCCCGTCCTCGGGCCCGGTCCACCGTCTCGTCGATGAACGCTTCGCGTCGATGGACGAGCGCCACCTCATCGCCCAGCGCCAGCGCGTCTTCGCCACGCCGGGGACCCGGCTGACGTTGACCACCGGGATCGACGGGGAGGTCTGGAGCCTGAACGGGGACCACTTCGCCTTCGTCGAGCCCCACATCCACGACGACGCCCTCGCGATGCGCATGAACACCACCGAGCGGGGTCTGCCCATCGCGGTCGCCCACGCGGTGGCCATCCACGGCGGCAGGGTCCAGGCAGAACGGCTCGAGCGCTCCGAGCGGGAGCTGTACCGCGTCCTCGATCTCGAGGTCGGCACCGATGGCCTGCTCGTCATCGAGCAGGTGATGACGGTCCACTCGGGCAACGACGTGGAGTACCCCCTGGTCGCGTCGCTGGAGCTGGCCCGGCAGGGGGTGGCCGACGGCTACGAGCTCCTGCTCGCCCGCCACGCCCTGGCCTGGGAGGCACGGTGGGACCGGATCGACGTGCGGGTCACCGGCGACCCGGTGACCCAGGCGGTGCTCCGGTACAACCTGTACCACAACGTCATCGCGACCCCGATGCACGCCGACCCCCTCCCGGTGGGGGCCCGCGGCCTGTCCTGCCAGGCCTACCAGGGCGCGGCGTTCTGGGACCAGGAGGTCTTCAACCTCCCGATGTGGCTGCACACCTTCCCCGAGGTCGCCCGCAACCTGCTCGTCTACCGGCACACGACGTTGGACGGTGCCCGCCGCAAAGCCGCCGACCTCGGCTACTCCGGCGCGTTCTACGCCTGGATCTCCGGCGACACCGGGGACGAGCTGTGTCCCGACTTCTTCTTCGTCGACGTGCTGACCGGCCGGCCGATCCGCAACCACTTCAACGACTGGCAGATGCACATCTCGCCGGACATCGCCGTCACGATCGACGCCTACCTGCGCGCCACCGGTGACACGACCTTCCTCGCCGAACGGGGCGCGGAGATCGTGTTCGAGGTCGCCCGGTTCCTCGCGTCCTTCGTCTACCTGCGACCTGCGGACGACCGCTACCACCTGCTGCGGCTGCTCGGCCCCGACGAGTACCACGAGAACGTGGACGACAACCTGTTCTCCCTCGAGCAATCCCGGATCACCCTGGCCGAGGCCTGCCAGCTCTGGGACCTGCTCCGTGACGAGCAGCCCGAGGTCCTGGCCCGGCTCCGCGGCGAGCTCGGCCTCGGCGATGACGAGCGCGCGCTGTGGGGAGACATCCTCGACCGCCTGGGGGTGATCGAACCCGACCCTGAGACCCGACTCCTCGAGCAGTTCGAGGGCTACTTCGAGCTCGAGGACCTCGCTCCGGCCGATCTCCGGGAGCGTCTCCAGCACCCCGATGAGTACTGGGGCTGGCCGAACGGCATCGCCGTGCACACCCAGGTGACCAAGCAACCCGACGTCGTGCAGCTGTTCGTGAGCCAGCCCGAGCACTACGACCGGGCCACGGTAGAGGCCAACTACGACTACTACCTGCCACGGACCCAGCACGGCTCCTCGCTGTCGCGGCCGATGTACGCCCTGGTGGCGGCCCGGCTCGGGCGCGTCGCCGAGGCCGAGGAGCTGTTCCTGCGGGGCGCCACGGTCGACCTGCTGGCCGATTCCCACCCGGCGCCCGGCGGCACGTTCATCGGCGGCATCCACGTCGCGGCGTGCGGTGCCACCTGGCAGGTGGCGGTGCTGGGGTTCGGCGGCGTCCACGTGCGCACCGACCATGTCGAGGTGGCCCCCCGGCTGCCCGAGGGGTGGGAGCGGCTCCAGTTCGGGCTCGCGGTGCGGGGCTGCTGGCTGGAGGTCGACGCCTGCAACGACGACGTGGTCCTGCGCGGCCACCCCGACAACCCCGCCCCGATCGAGGTGGACGTGCACGGACAGCGGGTGACGGTGGCCGCCGGCTCGAGCGAGCAGGTCAGCCTGGACCTCGCCGGCGAGCTCGTCACCGACTGAACCGACCATCACCCCCTGCGCAGGAGCTCCCACGTGACCCCCGCGCTCGCCTCCTCCCTGCACATCCCGCTGGGCACCCTGCTGTTCGCGACGACGCTGGTCGTGGCGGTCCTGCTCCTGGTCGACCGTGACGGCGTCGTCGTCGGCTCCGGGTCGTGAGCGGAGCCGCAGCCGACCCGCGCCCCGTGGTCCTGGTCCCGCCCTCGAAGGGCAAGGCAGAGGGCGGTGACGGGCCGGCCTACCGCGAGGGGGTCGACGACGGCCCCCTCGGGGCTCCGCGCCGCCGGGTGCTGGATGCCGTGGCTGCCACGGCCAGGGAGGTGGACGACGCACGCCTCGCCCGCATCGCCGGCGTCGCCAGCCGGGACGTGGCCGCCACCCGCCGTGCCCTCGCGGCGCTGGACGGTGCCCCGACCCTGCCGGCGCGAGCGCGCTACACCGGGGTGATCCACAGCAACGCCGGCCTCGCCGGCCGGTCCTCCGCGGCGACCGGAGTCGAGGTCCTGGTGCTGTCCGCGCTGGTCGGCGTGGCAGGGCTCGAGGACCCGGTGCCCGCCTACCGGCTGGAGCTGGCGGCGAGCCTGCCGCCGCTCGGCGGCCTGGCGACCTTCTGGCGGGATGCGATGGCGGCACACCTCGCCGCCCGCCTGGCCGGGCGTCAGGTGCTGGACCTGCTCCCGGCGGCCCACGCCCGCGCGGTCGCGCCGGCGGTCCGCGACGGCGCCGAGCTGATCCGGATCAGCTTCGAGACCCCCACCGGCCGGGCCGCGAACGCGGCCCGCACCAAGGTGGCCAAGGGCCGGGGGGTAGCCCAGCTGGCCGGAACGGGAACCACCGGTCAGCTGAACCTGACCCCGACCCGGCTCGTCACCCGGCTGGACCCGGGCGCGGGGTGGCAGCTCACGGTCCGCGACGCCCACACCCTCGTCGCGGTCTACCGCGGCTGATCCTCCTCGGTCACGTGATCGAGCAGCCGCTCGACGGCCTGGATCAGGGAACGGTCGAGGTCACGCCAGGTCCGCACCCGGCCTGAGAGGGCCCGCCACGCCTCGTGCCGGTCCGCGAAGCCAAGCCGACGGGCGAAGCCGTCCTTGTAGGGCTCATCGCGCGGGACCTCCGGCCAGGAGCTCCGGCCGAGCACCGAGGGCGCGATCGCCGCCCAGACGTCGACGAAGGGATGGCCCACCACCAGCACGTCGGCGTGGTCGATCGCACTCGCCAGCCGGCTCTCCTTCGAGCCCGCCACCAGGTGGTCGAGGAGGATGCCCAGCCGGCGGTGCGGCGCCGGCCGGAAGGCCCGCACCGCCGCAGCGAGATCGTCCGCCCCGTGCAGGGGCTCCACCCCCACGGCCGCGGCCCGCAGGTCGTCACCCCACACCCGCTCCAACAGCTCCGCGTCGTGGATCCCCTCCACCCAGATGCGGCTCGCCCGGGCCGTGCGGGCCGAGGGGTCGGCGACCGGGACGGAACCGCTGGGGGTGCTGCCGAGCGCCTCGGCGGCGGCACCGGGCCCGGCCGCCCGCGCCGCCCCGACACCGGTCGGCGGCTGGAGGTCGACGGGCACGTCGTCCACCAGGAAGGCCCCGGGACTCAGGGCGAAGCGGCGCCGCCGCCCGCGGCGGTCCTCCAGCACGACCTGCTGCGGATCGCAGATCACCACCCTGCCGATGAAGCTGGCACTGGCGAGCTCGACGAGCAGCCCCGGGGTGGCGATCCGCCGTGGGATCGCCCGGCGAGCGGACGTCCCGCCGGCCAGCAGGCCCGGACCGTCCTCTGGCACGAAGCCGCCACCGGCGACCACCTCAGCTCGCCACCGCACGGGGGACGGCGAGGTGGTCCGGCGCGCTGGTGGCCGCGAGCTCGCGGGTGCGCTCGTCCAACCGCCACTCCACCACCTCGAACCGCCGGGCGAAGGCCTCGGCGATCGCGCGCCGGACCCGCTCGAAGGTCACGTCGACCTCGTCCCGCAGTGCGCCGGTGGCGGCCGGGTCGAAGGGCACGTCCATCGCGGCGTAGACGGGCACCAGAGCCTGGTTGATGAGGTCCCCACGGTCGACGACCACGACGCCACCGGTGTGGGCAGCGGAGCGCAGCAGGCGCTGACCGACCCCGGCGACCTTGCGGCGACCTGCGACGTTCACCGAGTACGCACCGGGGCAGTACTCGCCGGCCACCTCGCCGACGTGCGCATCCACCCCGAGGGCCTCGAACGCCTCTGCCAAGCAGGCCGACAGTGTCTCGAACCGCTCGGTGATGCCCGCCGTCGGCTGGGCCGTCGGCACCGACCAGGAGAACGCGATCGTGGCCTCGGTGAACACCGCCGCCCGTCCCCCCGCCAGACGGATCACCGGGGCGAACCCCGCTGCCGTGGCGGCCGCGACCGCCGCGGTGTACCCGGGGGCCCGGGCATCCCGGGAGGAGAAGGCCACGATGCGGGCCGGTCGCGAGAGGCGGAGCGTGGCCGGCAGCTCACCGCGGTCGACGCGCTCCAGCAGCACCCGCGAGATCGCCGTGTCGAGGGCGGGGTGGCCGACGGTGTCGTCGACCGTGAGCTGGAGCCTGCCGCCCGGTGCGGTCACCGCGACGCCTCGGCGCGGTCGGTGGCCCGCGCCTGCAACGTCCGCACCAGGATGTCGCGCTGCTCGAGCAGCACACGCCGCAGCGGGCGGGGGAGGTCCTCGGCTTGCAGCCGGACGTCGACCCGCTCCAGCAGGTCCTGCGAGGCCGCCCAGTGGGGGAACAGCGCGGTGGAGAACTCGATGGCCCAGTCAAGGGACCGGGTCGACCACACCTCCTCGAGCACGTCGAGGTAGCGGTCGGTGAAGGGGGCGAGGACCTCCTCCTGGTCCAGACGGGCGAAGCCGGCCCACAGCTGGCGGGACATCGTGTGGGACAGGGTGTCGTCAGCCAGCAGGCGCTCCCAGGCCGCGGACTTCGCGGCGGGTGAGGGCTGCGAGGCACGCGCGGTGGCCGCCGATCGCTCACCGAGGTCGGTGCGGTCACGCTCGAGCTCGGCGTCGACCGCGTCCTCGCCGCGGGCCCCGGCGCGGGTCAGGCAGGTCAACAGGTGCCAGCGCAGGTCGGTGTCGACGGTCAGCCCGGGCAGCGTCAGGGAGCCGTCCAGCAACGCGGCGACGTCGTCGAGCTGCTCGCCATCGCCCCGCGCGGTGGCGGACCAATGCCGCACCCAGGCCAGTTGGTGATCGCTGCCGGGCTCGCTGGCGACCATCTGCTGACGGGCGTAGCGGGTGATCGCCGCCAGCGACCCGGTGCGCGCCGCTGGATCCGCGTAACGCTCGACCGCCCCCAGGCTGCGCTGCAGGAGCCGCTGGACCGTGCCGATCCTGGTCTCGACGCCGACGTTGGCCTGCACCAGCGCGAGGAACCGCCGGGCGGCGAGCTGGCCGTCCCGGACCATCTCCCAGGTCGTCCCCCACAGCAGGGAGCGGGTCAGCGGATCGGGGACGCTGGCCAGACGGTCGGTGGCGGTGGCCGTCGAGGTGGCGTCCAGCACCAGCTTGGCGTAGGTCAGGTCGTCGTCGTTGACCACCAGCAGCGGCGCCGCCTCGAGCCCGACCAGCCCGGGCACCGGGGTGTCCTCACCGGTCACGTCGAGCTCGACGCGGTGGTCCCGGACCAGCCCCTCCGGCCCTTCGCGGTAGGCGCCGATCGCGAGCCGGTGGGGGCGCAGCGTCGGCGCGGGCTCGGCGGCCCCGGGCAGCCCCGCCCACGACGGCTGCGGCGAGCGCTGCCGGAGCACCGCGTCGCGGTAGGTGCCGTCGTCGGCGAGGTCGACCTCGAGCTCCAGCTCGTTGAGCCCCGTGGTCAGCAGCCAGGCGTCCCGCCAGCTGTCCAGCCCCCGGCCCGACGCCCGCTCCAGTGCCGCCAGGAAGTCCGCCAGGGTGGTGTTGCCCCAGGCGTGCCGGTCGAAGTACTCGCGACAGCCGGCGAGGAACTCCTCCTGACCCACCCAGGCCACCAGCTGGCGGAGCACCGAGGCGCCCTTCGCGTAGGTGATGCCGTCGAAGTTCTGGTGCACGCTCTCCACGTCGGGCATCTGGTCGGCGACCGGGTGGGTGGAGGGCAGCTGGTCCTGGAACCGTGCCCAGGCCTTCTCGGCGTCGTGGAAGGTCACCCAGGCGTCGGTGAAACGGGTGGCCGTGGCCTGGACCAGGACGGCCATGAAGGTGGCGAAGGACTCGTTGAGCCACAGATCGTCCCACCACCGCATCGTGACGAGATCACCGAACCACATGTGCGCCATCTCGTGGATGATCGTCTCGGCGCGGCGCTCCCGGGTGGCGTCGGTGACCTTGGAGCGGAAGATGTAGGACTCGCTGAAGGTCACGCAGCCGGGGTTCTCCATGGCCCCAGCGGAGAACTCCGGCACGAACAGCTGGTCGTAGCGGTCCCCGAAGGGGTACCGCATGGCGAACAGCTCCTCGAAAGCCGCGAAGCTCTGCTTGGTGACCTCGAACAACTCACCGGCGTCGAGGTGCTCGGCCAACGAGCGGCGCGACCACCAGGCCAGATCGATCCCGGAGCCGTCGGCACGCTCGTAGCGGTCCTCCACCTCGACGTAGGATCCCGCGACCACGGCCGTGACGTAGGTGCTCAGCCGCGGGGTGGTGGCGAACCGCCAGGTCCCGCCGGTACCCGGGGCCGGCCGCTCCAGGGCCCGCGCGTTCGACACCACCACCCACTCCTCGGGCACGGCGACGTCCAGCGCGAAGGTGGTCTTCAGGTCGGGCTGGTCGAAGCAGGCGTAGACCAGGTGGGCGTCGAAGGGCTCGAACTGGCTGTGCAGGTAGACCCGGTCGTCGGAGGGGTCGACGAAGCGGTGCAGCCCATTGCCCTCGTGCCGGTACGCCATCGTGGCCTCGACCTCGAGGTGATGGTCACCGACCTCGAGGTGGGGGAGCTCGAGCCGGGTCGGCGCGACCACCTCAGGCCCGAGCGACTCACCGTCGAGCACCGCCCGCTGCACCGAAGACGCCGTGAGGTCGACGAAGACCGGGCCGGCGACGACCACGCTGAACCGCAGCTCTGTACGGCTGTGGAACCGCTCCGGGCCACCGGTCAGGTCGAGGTGGACCCGGGTGTCGACGTCCGCGATCCGCCGCGCGCGTTCCTCGGCCTCGGCTCGCGTCAGGTTCTCGCGGATGCTCTGCTGGGTCGTCATCGTGACGGCGTCGTTCGACATGGTGCCTCGGCGGGAGCGGTCGTCAGGACTGGGCAGGACCGACCCGGTCGGGTTCGCCGAGCCAGGTCGAGCGGGGATGGTAGAGCGCAGGGGAGGGAAGCGGTGCCCGAGAGCCAGGCAGCGGTACCCGACGACGACGCCCGGCTGCTGGCGGTCGACCTCGGGGTCCGCACGGGGTTCGCAGCCTTCGACGCCTCTGGCCGGCTGCTCAGGGTGGGTTCACGCAACCTCGGCTCCCGGGGCCGACTGCGGGCCACCGCGGCGGGACTGCGCCGGGAGCTCGGGCGGGTGGACGTCCTGGTGCTCGAGGGCGACCGCACCCTGGCAGGTGCGTGGCAACGCGAGTTCGGCCCCCGGGGCACCGAGGTGGTGCTCGTGGAGGCGGACCGGTGGCGACGGGCGCTGCTCCACCCCCGGGAGCGGCGGGATGCCGCGACCGCGAAGGCGGCGGCTGGGGAGCTGGCCCGGGTCGCCGTCCTCCACCTCGGCGGCACCGCACCGCCGACGCTCCGCCACGACGCGGCGGAGGCGGTGCTGATCGGGGTGTGGGGGCTCAGGACCCTGGGCTGGATCCCGGCGTGGCCGCCGGGTCTCGACCCGAGGCAGCGGTGAGCGGCGGCGGCCGCCCCCCGCCCGGGCTCCCCGCGCACCGGTGGCGTCAGGGCGCGCTCGGCAGGTCGTCGTCGCGGCCCTGCCGACCGGCGCCGGCACGGAAGGCACGGACCCCGGCCTCGGCACCTCCCGCGGCCAGGCTGGCGACCCCGAGGTCGTGCTCGTGCAGGAGCGCCTCGGGCAGGGGACGGTCGAAGGCCGCCCGGGTCGCCGCCAGGTCGCTGAGCAGCGTGCGGCGCGGCCACCGGGCCAGCTCGTTGCCCAGCGCGACCGCCGCGGCCTCGGCGGTGCCGGGCGTCACGACGCGGTTGGCCAGCCCGATGCGTGCGGCTTCGGCGGCATCGACGGCCCGCCCCGTGAGCACGAGGTCGAGGGCGATCCCGTGCCCGACGATGCGCGGCAGGCGGGCGGTCCCGCCGTCGATCAACGGCACGCCGACCCGCCGGCAGAACACCCCGAGGACCGCATCCTCGGCCACGACCCGCAGATCGCACCACAACGCCAGCTCGAGCCCCCCGGCGACGGCGTGACCCTCCACGGCGGCGATGGTCGGTAGCCGGGTCGCTGCGCGCGTCGGCCCCATCGGTGCGGTGGTCGAGCGTTCGAGCCGGTTGCGGCGGTCGGGATCGTCGAGGGCGTGCAGGTCCGCACCGGCGCAGAACGTGCCACCACGGCCGGTCAGGACGATGGCGGCGAGGTCGTCGTCATCGTCGAGGGTCGCGATGGCCTCGTGCAGGGCATCGGCCGTGGGCCGGTCGACGGCGTTGCGCACCTCTGGACGGTCGATCCGCACGATCCCGACGTGCTCCGAGCGGTCGAGCTCCACGGTCATGGCAGCGGCCTCCGTCCAGCAACGGGCCTGACGATAACGGCACGCGGAGTGGTGCTGCCCTTCGCTAGCATCGTAGGAGATGTGCCAGCCTGCGACGCAGGCTGTGGACCGAACAGGTGGGGGCGACCCACTGGGGTTGAGGGAGAGTCGCATGCAGGAGTACACGAGCCCGGGCGAGGTCGAGGTTCCGATGGAGGAGAACCTCACGGCCTCGCTGTGGACCGCAGCCGAACAGCAGCCGGAGCAGCCGATCGTCGCCATCCGGGTGGGAGACCGGTTCGTCGACTGGTCCCCCCGGCAGTTCGTCGACGAGATCGTCGCGATGGCCAAGGGGCTGATCGCCCACGGGATCGAGAAGGACGACCGCGTCGTCGTCCACTCGGGCACCCGCATCGAGTGGACCATCCTCGACTACGCCATCTGGATGGCCGGCGGCGTGACCGTGCCGATCTACGAGACCTCCTCCTCGGAGCAGATCGAGTGGATCGTCAACGACTCCAACGCCAAGGCGATGTTCACCGAGAACGCCGAGCTCAAGGCCCTGGGCGATGCGGTGGAGGACAAGCTCTCAGGCCTGCAGCACCTCCACGTCATCGAGGACGGCGCCCTGGAGACGCTGCGGCAGGCGGGTGCGGAGATCAGCGACGACGTCGTGCGCGAGCGCTCGGCGGCAGCCACCGGTGAGGATCTGGCGACGATCGTCTACACCTCGGGGACCACGGGCCGGCCCAAGGGCTGCGTTATCACCCACCACAACTTCATCTGGGATGCGACCCAGACCGCCGCTGCGGGCCCGGAGTTCTTCGGTGGCGGGATGCGCACCCTGTTCTTCCTGCCGTTGGCCCACATCTTCGCCCGGGTGGTCCAGACGACCTGCATCCGTGAGGGCGTCATCCTCGGCTACTCGACGGGCATCCCGCAGCTGACCGAGGAGCTGGCGATCTACAAGCCGGACTTCCTCATCGCCGTGCCGCGGGTGTTCGAGAAGGTCTACAACGGCGCCCGGGCCAAGGCCGCTGCCGACGGCAAGGAGAAGATCTTCGACAAGGCCACACAGGTCGCCGAGGACTATGCCCGGCAGAAGGTCGCCGGCAAGATCTCGCTCGGCACCAGGGTGTTCCACGCGATCTTCGACAAGCTGGTCTACGGCAAGCTCCGCGGCGCGATGGGTGGCGAGATCAAGTACGCCGTCTCCGGAGGCGCCGCCCTCGGTGAGCGACTGACGTACTTCTTCATGGGCCTCGGCGTGCACGTTTGCGAGGGCTACGGCCTCACCGAGACCACGGCGGTGTCGACCTTCAACCGGCCGTCGCTGACCCGCGTCGGCACGGTGGGCAAGCCGATCCCCGGTGCGTCCGCCAAGATCGCCGAGGACGGGGAGATCCTGCTCGCGGGCAGCCACATCTTCCAGGGCTACCACAACAACCCCGAAGCCAGTGCCGAGGTGCTGAAGGACGGCTGGTTCCACACCGGAGACCTCGGCCAGCTCGACGGCGAGGGCTTCCTGCGGATCACCGGGCGCAAGAAGGAGCTCATCGTCACCGCTGGCGGCAAGAACGTGGCGCCGACGGGGCTCGAGGACCGCATCCGCGCCCACGCGCTCGTCGGGCAGTGCATGGTCATCGGTGACGGCGAGCCGTTCATCGCCGCCCTGGTCACCATCGACCCCGAGGTGTTCCCGACGTGGGCCGAGGCCAACGGCAAGACCGGCTCGGTGGCGGACAACCTCGACGACCCGGATCTGAGGGCGGAGGTCCAGAAGGCCATCGACGACGCCAACCAGGCGGTCTCCAAGGCGGAGTCGATCCGGACCTTCAAGATCCTCCCCGACGACTTCGTGGTCGGCGTCGAGTTGAGCCAGAAGATGTCGGTCAAGCGTCACGTGGTGATGGAGAAGTACCAGGCCGAGATCGACGAGATCTACGCCACCAAGAAGCCCGCCT
>PWEU01000346.1 GCA_003554005.1 Nitriliruptoraceae bacterium | reverse complement strand
CCCTGATCAGCCGCGTTCCGCCTCCTCGTCGCTGAGCAGACGCCGGGGGGAGGCGTCCTCTGCCTCGCGCTCCGCGTCGAGGACGTTCTCCCCCTGGGACTCGGGTAGTTCCTCCGGGTCCGGGAACGTGCCCACCTCGCGGTCCATGGTCGGTTCCTCCACCTCGGCCGGGTCCACGTCCTCCGGCTCGAGGATGTCGTCACGTTCGGGCTGGTCGTCGCGCTCCACCTCGAAGCTGGTGCTCGGGTCACGTCGCTCGTCGGGCTCGGTCGTCATGGTGTCTCCTCGGCTGAGGTCGTCGGCAGGAAGCGGGTTGGCCTGTGGACCGCTCGCCGTCGCTCGGCCCGATCAGTGTGGAGCACCGACGCTGGCCGCTGCAGGCCGTTCGACCACCCTTCCGGCCGGGCCGCCACCTCCGGACGGACGGCTGACGGCTACGGGAGCGTTGGCACCATGAGGTGACAGAACAGAGGGACGAGACGAGATGGGTCGGATACGCATCGGCGTCTCGGGTTGGAACTACGACGACTGGCGCGGCGTGTTCTACCCCGAAGCCCTGCCACGTGGTGAGGAGCTCGCCTACGTCGGTGAGCGATTCGACACCGTGGAGGTCAACGGCACCTTCTACGGCCTCGCAGATCCTGACAGCTTCATGCGGTGGCGGGACGCGGTGCCCGCCGGGACCGTCCTCGCGGTCAAGGGCAGCCGCTTCATCACCCACAACAAGAAGCTGCGCGATACCAGCACCGCGGTTGCGAACTTCCTCGCCTCGGGGGTACTGGAGCTCGGATCGGCGCTCGGGCCGGTCCTGTGGCAACTGCCGGAGCAGCTCCACTTCGATGCGGCACGGGTGGATGACTTCCTGGGTGGGCTGCCACACGACACCGACGCCGCCGCCGAGCTCGCCCGGGGCCATGACGAGCGGGTCGAGACGCCGGCCTACGGATCGGGCAGCAACCATCGGCTGCGGCACGTGTTGGAGGTACGCCACGACAGCTACCTGTGCGAGCAGATGGTCGCGATCGCGCGACGCCACGGTGTCGCCCTGGCGGTCTCGCACGCGTCGGCGTGGCCCTACAGCGAGGAGGTGACCGCCGGTTTCGTGTACGTGCGGCTCCACGGCCCCGACGAGCCCTACGCCAGCGCGTACGAGGAGGAGGCACTGGCGCGCTGGGCGTCCCGACTGGCGCAGTGGCGCGATGCCCAGCAGCCGGCTGATGCACGCACCATCACCGATCGGCGACCGCCTCGTCGCCAGGGCCGTGACGTCTACGTCTACTTCAACAACGACAAGGGCGGCCACGCTCCCCGCCAGGCGGCCCGGCTCCGCGAGCTCCTGGGCACGGGCTGACCGTCGGGGCCGGGGTCATGGATCGGGTCGGCTACGCGTACGACCGGCCAGTCCTGCGGCCCTGGCCGCCGGTGTGCGCTCCTACCCTCGACAGCGAGGTCGCCGACCCGATCTGTCGTCTGCGCCCGAGGGTGGAGGTCAGGACGCCGGACGGCTGGCGGCACCGGCCAGAGGAGCCCTCGTGACCGAGACCGCCCCCCAAGAGGAGCAACGGGACCGATCCGAGCAGCCACCGGATCGCGACGCCGGTGCGCCCGGTGAAACACAGCAGAACGCTCATGAGGGCCATGGTGGTCACGGCGACCATGCGGCGCAGTTCCGGGATCGGTTCTGGTTGACGTTGGTGTTGTCGGTGCCGGTGGTGATCTGGTCCCCGATGATCCAGGACTGGTTCGGCTACACCGCTCCCCAGTTCGCGGGCGACCAGCTGATCGCACCGGTGCTGGGCTCGATCATCTTCGTCTACGGGGGGTGGCCCTTCCTGACCGGCGCCAAGGACGAGATCCGCCCCTGGCAGCCGGGGATGATGCTGCTGATCGCCATGGCGATCACGGTCGCCTACGTCGCGTCGTTGGCGACCTCGGTGGGGCTGTTCGACACCGAGATCTGGTGGGAGTTGGCGTTGCTGATCGCGGTGATGCTGCTCGGTCACTGGGTCGAGATGCGGGCCGTGGGGCAGGCGTCGGGTGCGTTGGAGGCGCTCGCGGAGATGATGCCCGACGAGGCGGAACGGGTGACCGAGGAGGATGAGACGGAGACGGTCAAGGTCACCGACCTCGAGGTCGGCGACATCGTGCTGGTGCGGCCGGGCGCTCGGGTGCCTGCCGACGGCGAGATCGTCGAGGGCGCTGCGGACGTGGACGAGTCGATGATCACCGGCGAGTCGACGCCGGTGTCGCGTGGCGAGGGTGAACGCGTGGTGGCGGCCACGGTGGTGGCCGATTCCAGCCTTCGGGTGAAGGTCGACGCGGTCGGTGACGACACCGCGCTGGCTGGCATCCAGAAGATGGTGGAGGAGGCGCAGGAGTCGAAGTCCAGGACCCAGCGTCTGGCCGATCGGGCGGCCGCGTTGCTGTTCTACGTCGCGGTGGTCGCGGCCGCGATCACCGCGGTGGTGTGGCTGGCGGTCGGGCTGCCGGACTTCGCGTTGAACCGGTCGGTGACGGTGCTGGTGATCGCCTGCCCGCATGCGTTGGGGTTGGCGATCCCGCTGGTGACGGCGATCTCGACCTCGAAGTCCGCCCGGTCGGGGATCCTGGTGAAGGACCGGTTGGCGTTGGAGGCGATGCGCAACATCGACACGGTGCTGTTCGACAAGACCGGCACCCTCACGCTGGGAGAGCACCAGGTCGCGGGCATCGCTGCGACCGACGGTGTCGAGGAGAACGAGCTGCTGCGGCTGGCTGGTGCCGTCGAGGCGGACTCCGAGCATCCGCTGGCGCGGGCCATCCACACCCACGCGAAGGAACAGGTCGAGCAGCTGCCCACCGCGAGCGGGTTCGAGTCGATGACCGGCCGCGGGGTCGAGGCCGAGGTGGAGGACGTCCACGTTGCGGTCGGGGGCCCGGCGCTGCTGCGCGATCGTGGCCTCGACGTCCCCGATGACCTGGAGGAGGCCACCGACGACTGGCGGGACCGGGGTGCGGCGGTCCTCTACGTCGTGCGTGACGACACGGTCGTCGGCGCGCTCGCCCTGGAGGACCAGGTCCGGGAAGCCTCCCGGGAGGCGGTTGCGCAGCTCCATGAGGCTGGCGTGACGGTGGCGATGATCACCGGTGACGCCCAACAGGTCGCCGATGCGGTCGCCGCCGAGTTGGACATCGACGAGGTGTTCGCCGAGGTCCTGCCCGAGGACAAGGACAGCAAGGTCGCCGAGCTGCTGGAGCAGGGTCGCAGCGTGGCGATGGTGGGTGACGGCATCAACGACGCACCGGCGCTGGCCCGTG
>PWEU01000011.1 GCA_003554005.1 Nitriliruptoraceae bacterium | reverse complement strand
TCCACCTTCTTCATCAGGTGGTCGTCGACGAACGGGCCCTTCTTCAAGCTGCGTGGCATCTGTCAGCCCTCCATGGATCCGACCCGGATCGCGGTCGTAAGCCGCCGGTGGCGGCGGGCGCGGGTCACCCCGCGAAGGTTGGTCACCGACGCTTCTTGCCGCGGCGGCGGATGATGGACGGGTCGGAGCGGTGGTTGCGCTTGCGGGTGCGTCGCTCCGGGTTGCCCCACGGATCGGTCGGGTGCCGACCGCCGGAGGACCTTCCCTCACCACCACCGAGCGGGTGGTCGACGGGGTTCATGGCGACACCGCGGGTCTGCGGTCGCACGCCCTTCCAGCGCGTGCGGCCGGCCTTGCCGAGGCTGAGCAGCTCATGCTCCTCGTTCCCGACGCTGCCGATCGACGCGCGGCAACGCGCGTCCACCAGCCGGATCTCACCTGACGGCAGCCTGAGCGCCGCCGACTTGCCTTCCTTGGCGAGCAGCTGGATCGCCGTCCCGGCCGAGCGACCGAACGTGGCACCTCCGCCTGGCTTCAGCTCCACGGCGTGGAGCGTCGTGCCAACGGGGATGTTGCGCAGCGGCAGGGCGTTGCCGACCTTGATGTCGGCGTCCGGACCCGACTCGACCATCGCGCCCACCTTCAGGTTACGGGGGGCGAGGATGTAGCGCTTCTCACCGTCGTGGTAGTGCAGCAGCGCGATGCGGGCCGACCGGTTGGGGTCGTACTCGATCGACGCGACCGTGGCGGGAACCGCATCCTTGTTGCGACGGAAGTCGATCACCCGGTACTTGCGCTTGTGTCCACCACCGCGGTGACGGCTGGTGATACGACCGTGGACGTTGCGGCCCGCCTTGCTCGGAAGGGGCGCCAGCAGCGACTTCTCGGGGGGGGAGCGCGTCACGGTAGCGAAGTCGCTCACCGACCCCCCACGCCGCGCGGGCGTGGTCGGCTTGTACTTGCGGATGGCCATGATGGTGCCTCGTGGTTGTCGTCGGAAGGAGTTGGGACGAAAGCGGTCCGGTCAGCCGAATGGGCTGCTACAGCCCGGCCTCGAACAGCTCGATCTCGTCGCCTTCTGCCACCGTGACGATGGCGCGCTTGGTGTCGGGGCGCTTGCCCACGATCAGGCCGCGGCGCTTGCGCTTGCCCGGCCGGTTCATCGTGTTCACGCTGAGCACCTTCACGTCGAAAATGCCCTCGATCGCCTGCTTGATCTGGGTCTTGTTGGCCCGGGGATCGACGACGAAGGTGTACTTGTTCTCATCGAGGAGCCCGTAGGTCTTCTCGGAGATCACCGGGCGGTAGATGATGTCGCGGGGGTCCTTCATGCGGAGACCTCCTCAGGCGTCGAGGTGTCGACGTCGCCGCGGCGACGACCCGTCCCGATCAGATCGAGGGCGTCCTCGTCGAAGACGACCACGTCGCTGACCACCACGTCGTGGGTGTTCAACTGATCGACGACCAGCGTGTGGACGTCCGGGAGGTTGCGGAAGGAGCGCATCGTCGCCTCGTCACGCTCGGCGAGCACGACCAACGTCCTGCCCTCGAGCCCCAGCGCGCGCAGGGCGGCGACGGCATCCTTGGTCTTCGGCGCGTCGAAGCTCAAGCCCCGCACCACCGTGACCAGCTCGTTGTTGGCCCGGTCGGTGAGCGCCGAACGCAGGGCGACGCGCTTGACCTTCTTGTTGACCCGCACGGACCAGTCCTTGGGGACACGACCGTGCGCGACGCCACCGCCCACCCACTGGGGGGAACGGGTCGAGCCCTGACGGGAGCGACCGGTGCCCTTCTGGCGCCAGGGCTTGGCCCCACCGCCGCGGACCTGGGCACGGGTCTTGGTCTTGTGGGTGCCCTGGCGGGCCGCGGCGAGCTGTGCCGTGACCACCTGGTGCATCACGGGCACGTTGATCTCACCCTCGAACCAGGCCGTCGGCAGATCGGTCGAACCGACCGTCTTGCCCGCCAGGTCCTTCACATCGATCGTGGTTGCCATCAGGCGTCACCCCCCTTGTTCTTCGACTTCGCGGCCGAGCGGACGAAGACGACCTGCCCGTCGGAGCCGGGCACCGCACCCTTGATCAGCAGCAGCTGGTGCTCGGTGTCGACGTCGACGACCTCGAGGTTCTGCACCGTCACGCGCTGACCGCCGGTGCGACCGGCCATCCTCATCCCCTTGAACGTGCGTCCTGGGGTCGCGCAGGCACCGACCGCACCGGGGTGCCGGTTCTTCTTCTTCACGCCGTGTCCGTCGCCCATCCCGGCGAAGTTGTGGCGCTTCATGACGCCGGCGTAGCCCTTGCCCTTGCTGGTGCCGGTGACATCGATGGCCTCGCCCCGTGCGAAGCTGTCGACCGCGACCGTGGCACCGAGCTCCGGCAGGTCCGACCCGTCGTCGACCCTCAGCTCCACGAGGACCCGGGCGCTGTCGAGGCCGGCCTTGGTCAGGTGTCCTGCGAGCGGCTTGGTCACGTGCTTGCGAGCGCCGTAGGCCAACTGCACGGCGGAGTAGCCGTCGTGGTCGACGGTCTTGACCTGTGCGACGGTGTTGGGCTCAGCCTGGATCACGGTCACGGGGACGACGCGGTTGTCGTCGTCGAAGACCTGTGTCATGCCAAGCTTGGTCCCGAGGATGCCCTTGGGGGCCATGCTGGTTCCTTCCTCGTCGACCCGTCGTACGGCACCGCGGTGCGCGGCGGTCGCAGTGGACGAGTCCGGTGCGGGCGGGGTGGGTCGGCTCAGAGCTTGATCTCGATGTCGACCCCGGCCGGCAGCGAGAGCCCCATCAGCTTGTCGATGGTCTTCTGCGTCGGCTGGTGGATGTCGATCAGGCGCTTGTGGGTGCGCATCTCGAAGTGCTCACGCGAGTCCTTGTACTTGTGCGGGCTCTTGATCACGCCCCACACGTTGCGCTCCGTGGGCAGCGGGACCGGGCCGGTCACGTGGGCACCGGTGGCCTCGACGGTGTCCACGATCTCGCGCGCGGAGCGGTCGAGGATCTCGTGGTCGTACGCCTTGAGGCGGATCCGGATCTTCTGGTCAGCAGCCATCGTCTCTCTTCTTCGTCCCTCGCGTCCCTCGGGCCGTGAGATGCCCTCCGGTCCGCGAGCGCTGCTCGTCGTCTGTGTCGTGCTCTCCCACCCCCGGAACCGCGTGGCGGCTCCGAGGCGGGAGCTCGTGGTCGGGTCAGGCGATGATCTTGGTCACCCGGCCCGCACCCACCGTGCGGCCCCCCTCACGGATCGCGAACTTCAACCCCTCATCCATCGCGATCGGCTGGATCAACTCCACCAACAT
>PWEU01000150.1 GCA_003554005.1 Nitriliruptoraceae bacterium | reverse complement strand
TCTGGGTCAAGCGGCTGTCCGTGTCCCTGGCCGTGCTGCTGGCCGTCGGGCTCGTCCTGTCGCTGGTCACCGGCACCTGGATGGTGCGGAGGTCGTTCCCCACGACCTCCGGGCAGGCCGAACTGGCGGGACTCGACCAGGACGTCGAGGTCTACCGGGACACCTACGGGGTGCCGACGATCGTGGCCGCGACCAGCGACGACCTGTTCCGTGCCCAGGGCTACGTGCACGCCCAGGACCGCTTCTGGGAGATGGACCTGCGCCGACACGTGACCGCCGGCCGGGTCGCGGAGTTGCTCGGGGCCGAGGCCGTCGACACCGACCGGTTCATCCGCACGCTCGGATGGCGCCGCGTCGCCGAAGCGGAGCTCGACCTGCTCGAGGAGGACACCCTGGCGATGCTGGAGGCCTACGCCGAGGGTGTGAACGCATGGACGCAGGGACGTTCCGGCAGCCAGCTGTCCATCGAGCACGCACTGCTGCGCGTGACCGGCGCCGGCGGCTACCAGCCCGAGCCCTGGACGCCAGCTGACTCGGTGGCATGGCTGAAGGCCATGGCGTGGGACCTGCGGGCCAACCTCGAGGACGAACTCCTGCGTGCCCGGCTCCTCGACGTCGATCTCGGCGAGGGCCGCGAACTCGATGACCTCTTCCCCTCGTTCCCTGCAGAGCGGCATCCGGTGATCCTTCCCGCGGGTGGCGAGAGCACGCTCCGGGGGTTCGTCCCGGCCACCGGCGTGCAGGATCCCGACCAGGTCGCCGCCACCGCAGCGGCCGAGACGCGACCCGATCAGCCGGACGACCGGCAGGACGAGCTCGTGCAGGCTGCTGCGCTGCTGCGGACACCCGGTGCCGACGCGGCCCTGACGGCCGCCCACGACGCACTGGCACTGGCACCGTCGTTGCTCGGTGAGGGCGGTGGTGACGGCATCGGCTCGAACTCGTGGGTGCTCGGACCCGACCGCACCACGACCGGCGCCGCGTTGCTGGCCAACGACCCGCACCTCGGACCCGCGCAGCCCTCCCTGTGGTACCAGGTCGGCCTGCGGTGCGAACCGGCCGGGCCCGACTGCCCCTACGAGCTCGCCGGGTTCTCGTTCTCGGGCGTCCCAGGCATCGTGATCGGCCACAACGCACGGGTCGCCTGGGGGTTCACCAACCTCGGCGCCGACGTCGCCGACCTCGTCATCGAGCGCATCGACGGTGACCGCTACCTCACCGAGGACGGCTGGGAACCCCTCGACGTCCACGAGGAGACGATCCGCGTCGCCGGTGGCGACGACATCACGATCGAGGTCCGCACGACCCGCCACGGCCCCCTGTTCTCCGACGTCTCAGGCAGCGGCGACGAGATCGCGCAGGGACGGCTCGGGGCCGCCGACCCGGCCGCCGAGGGCGAGGTCGAACACGCCGTCGCGCTGCGCTGGGTGGCCCTCGATCCGGTCGGGACCATGGACGCTGTGCCTCGCTTCATGCGTGCCGAGGACTGGCCGAGCTTCCGTGAAGCGGCCAGCCGGTTCGAGGTGCCCTCGCAGAACCTCGTGTACGCCGACGTGGACGGCAACATCGGCTACCAGGCGCCAGGTCGGATCCCGGTCAGACGCTCGGGCGACGGCACGCTGCCGCAGGCCGGCTGGAAGGGTGCGGCGGGGTGGGACCGGTTCCTCGACTTCGAGGAGCTGCCGTGGACGCTCAACCCCGATGACGGCTACCTCGCCACCGCCAACCAGCCCGTCCTCACCCCGGGCGAGGACCCCTTCCTCGCCGTGGACGTCTCCCTCGGGCACCGCGGCGCGCGCATCGCCGAGCTCCTGGAGGCCCGCGAGCGACACAGCCCGGAGGACCTGCTAGACCTCCAGATGGACAACCACAACGCCAACGCGGCCACGCTCGTCCCGGTGCTGACCGACCTGGACGACCGTGCGCACACCGGTGTCGCCGTCGTGCAGCAGGTGCTCGCGGACTGGGACCTGCAGGACGATCCGGATGCCGCAGGTGCCGCGGCCTTCAACGCGACCTGGCGCCACCTGCTCGAGATCGCCTACCACGACCTCCTTCCGGAGTGGGCCTGGCCCACGGGAGGGGGGCGCTGGTGGGAGATCGTGCGCGGCCTGCTGGAGGAACCGGACTCGCCGTGGTGGGACGCCCCAGGCGAACCCGACCTGCTCGGACGGGACGACGTGCTGCATGCGGCCATGGCCCGCGCCTACGACGAGATGGCGGTCACCTTCTCCGACGATCCTGCAGACTGGCGGTGGGGCGAGATGCACACCCTGACGCTGACCCACAGCCCCTTCGGCGAGTCCGGCATCGCGCCGATCGAGCGGATCTTCAACCGGGGACCGCTCGAACTCGGTGGCGGCTCGGACATCGTCAACGCGACCGGGTGGACCGCGAGCCAGGGCTATGAGGTCAACTGGGTGCCGAGCATGCGGATGATCGTGGACCTGAGCGACCTGGATGACGGTCGGTGGATCCACCTGACCGGGCAGTCAGGCCGCCCGTTCCATCGCCACTACACCGACCAGGCCGAACCCTGGCGCGACGGGCAGACCATCCCCCTGACCTTCTCGCTCGACGCCACCCGCGGGAACGCGGTCGACCACCTGACCCTCACCGCACGCTGACCACGGCACCAGCGGTCGAGCCGCCGGCGGTCCGGCGGACGCTGCGGGGTCGGGACCCCGGCCGGGTCACACGGCGCGACGCACCACCGTGTCCCGCGCGCGGGTCCTGACCGGCTCGAAGCCACGGGCGTCGTACATCGAGCGGGGGCCGCGGAAGTTGCCGCCATCACCGTCCTGCACCTCGGTGAAGGGGTAGGCCTCGATCCAGGCGGCTCCCCGATCGGCGGCGTCGGCGAGGACCCGGTCCAGCAGGGCGGCAGCGAGCCCGTGCCGACGGTAGGGCGGAGCGATGATGAAGCAGGAGATGCCCACCACCTCGGTGCCCGGCGGATCGGCATCCGTACCCGGGTGCAGCGTGTAGTCGGCACGCCAGGAGGCGTTGACCCAGCCCGCCGGCCGCCCACCGACGTAGGCCAGGTACCCGAACGAGCCGCCGTCGCGCAGCCGCCGGAGCATCGCCTCGCGGTTGTCTCGCCAGTGCGGCACGTCGGCCTCCGGTGGCGTGTCCGCCTCGGCCACGTGTGGCTCCAGGCAGTAGCAGCCGGCCCACTCGGGCCGCCCGACGAAGGCCTCGTGGTCGAACAGCGCTGCCCAGGCGTCCAGGCGATCCGCGGTCACGGGATGGATCGTCAGCTCCCCGAGCTCGGCCAGCCGCTCGGATGGACCCGTGAGCCGCTGGGTCGCCTCGGCGTAGTTGCGGATGGCCTGATCGGGATAGGGCCAGTCGTGGCTGCTGCGCGCATGGGCCAGGAACCGCGCACCGAGATCGTTCAGGTCGCCCGCCTCCACCGTCGCCCCGCACTCGAAGCAGTCCAGGTGCATGAGCCGCTCTCCCCTGTCGGTCACCCCACGACCGTACGTAGCTCACGAGGCGGCGGCCACCGCACGGCACCGACCTGTGCCGGCGACCGCCGCGACCGGGGCCGCCACCTCAGTGGTGGAAGTACGGATCGAGGATTCGGACCTCGGTGATGCGGTCGACCGGGAGCCGGTTGGCGCTGGCCGCCCGGCGGACCGCGGAGGGGCTCGGGCCGTCGTAGATGCAGTAGGTCAGCGACCCGTCGACCGTCACGTAGGAGTGCCCCCACGTCACGCCCTGGGCAGCGTTGTTCGCGACCACCTCGAGGCAACGTGCGGCACCGTGCCGGGTGGCCGGGATGGCGAACCCGTCAGCGAAGGTGCGTTGGACGAGGTAGCGGGCCATGGCCGCCTCCGTGCCTGCAGGCGACGCTCAGCTGTCGGCGGTCTCGGGCCCGATCTCGGCGGACACCTCGACGACGAGGTCGGCGGGGAAGCCCCCGCAGCGGGCGTGCTCGCGGACCGCCTCGATGTCGTCCGTCGCGTGGACGCAGTAGATCTTGTCCCCCGCGACGTAGCTGCGGATCCAGGTGTAGGGGACACCGAGGTCGGCGACGACCTGGTTGGACTTCATCGCGACGTCGCGCAACTGGGTCTGGCCGAGGTCACCGGCTCCGGGGATGTTCCGTTCGATGAGGAAGGTGGGCATCACTGCTCCTGTCGTGGCGGCCGGCCGGATGACCGACCGGTGCTCGTGGACGCCGGCGGTCCCGACGTCACGTGGCACTCTCCCCCAGGCCCGGCGCGCCACGCATCGGGTGCCGTGCCCTATCTGCGTCCGCGGGCCGCCCTATCCGTGCGATGGCGCTGCGCGGCAGACCCGAGGAGGACCCAAGGGGCGTCCTCCGGCGGACGACGGCCGCGGGCTCAGCTGGGGATCAGCCCACGCTCGCGTGCGGCCTGTGCGGCCTCCCTGCGGTCCGCGACACCGAGCTTGCCGAGGATCGCCGACACGTGGTGCCCGGCGGTCTTCGGGGAGATGTGCAGCCGGGCGGCGATCTGCGGGTTCGTGCACCCCTGTCCCAGCAGCTCCAGCACCTCGAGCTGCCGGTCGGTGAGCCCTCCCGGGTTGGCCAGCGTCGTCCGGGTCGGGCGCCGAGGGAGCTCACGGACCCCCATCGCACGCAGCCTGGCCGCGACCCGGTCGACCATCGGTGCCGCCCCCAGCCCCGCGAGGATCTCGAACGCGCGCCGCAGCGCCTCCGGGTCGTCCCCGTCGGCCAGCGCGACCGCCACCTCGTAGGGGCAGCCGACCTGCTCCCACGCTGTGGCGGCGGCACGCCAGTCACCCTCGATCTGCAGCGCGAAGGGCTCGGACGCGCCTGCCGGCGGTTCCCGTAGCCGTCCGGCCCGCCACAGCCAGAACCCGAGCTCGCCGATCGCCCACGCCTGTCCCAGCCGCAGGGCCAGCTCGAAGGTGTCGCCGACCAGCCCGAGGCAGTCCTCGGGCCGACCGGCCAGCCACGCCGCCTCCGCCCGCCCCGCGGCCACCGGCCACAACCGCTGGAGGTCACCGGTCCTCGACGCGAGCTCCCACGCCTGGTCGAGGCCCGCGGGATCCCCGGGGTCACCCCGGCGGGTCGCCAGCCGCCCCTGCACGGTCAGCAGCACGATCCGCGTCGGCCGGTCCTCGATCGCTGAGTGTTCCAGCTGGTCCAGCAGTTCCGCCGCCCCCGCCCAGCGCCCCTGCTCGTACGCGGAGCGGGCGGACCATGCGCGGGCGTAGGCCGCCTGGTAGTCGAGGTCGCGGGCCTCGGCCCAGTCGATGGTCGCTGCGAGCCACCGGTCCGCGATCGCGTAACGACGGACCTCGCCGGCACCGGAGCCGAGGTTGCCCAGGATGCCGGCGACCCGGCGGTCATCCCCGGCTGCCCGCGCGGCTTCGAGTCCGCGGAGCATCGTGGCTTCGGCCTCCTCAGGGGCCGCGAACCACTGGGCGGCGCCGATGGCGCCGAGCGCGGCGGTCAGCGCCTCGGGGTCGTCGTGGCGCTCGGCGAGCGCCAGTGCCCGGCCACCCAGCTCGATCGCGCCCGGGATGTCGCGGGCCAGCATCCTGAGCGAGGCCGCCAGCGCAGCGACACGCGCGTGCGCCACCCCCGCAGGGATCGGCTCCAGCATCGCCAGGGCGTCGGCAGCCCAACGGTGGGCATCCTCGTTGCGCGCCAGGTTCCACGCGATCCCGGCCCGACGAGCGGTGGCCAGCGCCGCCTCCTCCACCTCGCCGAGCTCCTGCAGCAGCTCCAGCGCATCACCGTTGGCCGCGAACGCCTCGCCGAAGCGACCCACCGCGCCGCTCGCCTCGACGAAGCGGCCGAGCAGGTCCGCTCGTTCACGCCCGGGCAGGAGGTGGGCGTGGGTGACCGCGAGCCGGTAGTGCTCGTAGGCCTCACGATGGGCGCCGTGCCGGGATGCCTCCTCCGCGGCGCGCGGAGCGAAGGTCAGGATCGCCTCGGGGTCGTCGGCCTGCGCGGCGTGATAGGCCAGCCGAGCGAGGCTGCTCGACGACCGCTCCCGGAGCCAGCCGAGCACCGCCTCGTGGCGGTGACGGCGGCGGACCACCGAGCTCGCCGCCTCCACGGCCAGCCGCGCGATCTCGTGCCGGAAGCGCACGGTCCGGTCGGCCGCGATCAGCAGGCCCCGCTCGAGGCACTCCTCGAGGTCGGCGGCATCGTGACCGGTGGCCGCGACCAGCAGCTCGATCTCCGCCTCGCCGGGGACCACGGCTGCGAGGTCCAGCAGCGCACGAGCGGGTGCGGACAGCGGGTGGGCGCGCAGCAGCACCGCGTCGGTGACCGAGGCGGGCACCTGCTCCGTCGGGGAGGCGAGCACCTCGGTGACGAAGAACGGGTTGCCGCCCGTGACGCGGTGCAGGGCATCGGCACCAGCCTGCCCCTGGGCCAGCTGGGCGACGCCGGCCGGGGACAGGGGACCCAGCACGAGCCGGTCCGACGGCGCGACCGTCGCGATGTGTCCCAGCACCTGCCGGAGCGGATGCTCGGCATCCACCTCGTCGTCGCGGTAGGTAACGATCACGAGTGCGTTCACCTCGTGGACCCGCCGCGCCAGGAAGATCAGCAGATCGCGTGTGCCCTCATCCGCCCAGTGCACGTCCTCGAGCACGACGATGGTCGGCTGCAGCGGCCACCGCAGCGCCTCGAGGCACGCGGCGAAACCCTCGTGCCGCGGCGCGTCGCTGGCCATCACCGCCGCCAGTTCCCCCCGCGCGATGCGGGCGATGTCGTGGAGCGGGCCGAGCGGCCGCGGCGTGCTCAGTGCGTCGCAGGCGCCCCACCACACCCGCGCGGCACCGGCCTGCTCGGCACAGAACGCCCGCACCAGCGTGGTCTTGCCGATCCCGGCCTCGCCGGCCACCAGCACGAACCGTCCCGCCCCCGGCCCGGTGTCCGCCAACCGCGCCGAGAGCGCGGCCATCGGCTCGTCACGTTCCACCAGTTCCACGCGGAGACCTTCCCCCGCCCCCGCCGGACCGTCAAGCGCGGCGCTGCGGGGTTGCCAGAGTCGGCGCGAGCCGACGCCAGCGGGCCTGGCGCACCCGGTAGAACACCCATGCGAAGGCGGTGACCGGCAGGGTGGCCCAGCCCGCCTCGATCCTCACGCGGTCGGTGTAGCGCGTGCGGCGGTTGTCGAGGGGCTCGAGCACGATGTCGTGGACCCACGAGCGGATCGGCCCGCCGTGCTCGTCGCTGGTGAGGGTCAGCCGCGCCGCGTCGATGCGGGCGACACGGATGGTGTGTCGGGTGAGCGGGAGCACGCCGAACAGCCACAGCCGGCCCGAGACGGTCTCGCCCTCCCGCCAGGCGTCGGCGCGGCGTGCGACGGGCGGGTAGCGCAGCAGGCCACGGGTGACCGTGCGGAAGGCCGCAGGGGTGCAGACCGCGTCCCACACCGCGGGTGCGGGGGCGTCGAGGTCGGTGGTGCGGGTCAGGGTCAACGCATCCATGGTGTCAGGTCCGATGAGGTGGGAGCAGCGTCAGGACCAGTATCCTGAGCATCGCTCAGGTTCTCTACTCGCGTTCGAGGTCGCCCGTGGCTGCTCCCCGCTCGCGCCAGAAGGCCCCCCAGCAGCGTCGTGTGCCGCGGCAGGCCCGCTCGCGCGCCACGGTGTCCTTCGTGCTCGACGCGGCTGCTCAGGTCTTCGCCGAGCGGGGCTACGCCGCCACGACGAACGAGATCGCGGCCCGGGCCGGCGTCTCGATCGGCTCGCTCTACCAGTACTACGCGGACAAGGACGCGCTGCTCGTCGCGCTCGCGGAGCGCCACCTCGCCGACGCCCAGGCGCAGCTCCAGGCCGCGCTCGAAGACGCACCCACCGAGCCCGACCAGCTGGTCCGTCGGGTCATCGAGGTGGTCGTGGCCCTGAACCGTCCGAGCGCCCTGCACACGGTGCTGTACCAGGCCGCGCCCCGCACCCCGGAGCTGATCGAGGTCCTCGACCGGGTCCGGGACGGCCTCTCGGCGGCGGTCGCGGCGCTGCTGATCGCTGCGGGGGTCGACCCGCCGGTGGCGCAACGGCGCGGGCACGCGCTCGTGGTAGCGGTGGATGCGGCGATCCACGAACACGTCCTCGCTGCCGACACACCCGACGACGAGCACGCCCGGATCGACGACGTCGTCACCCTCACCACCGCGACCCTCGCCGCCTACGCCAGCTGACCTGGAACGCCATCCGACCGACCGGGTGCGGAGGGCAGTCGCGCCTCATCGCGCTCGCCGGTGGGACGGCCGACGACCGTCGTGGCCGCCGAGCAGCAGGACGCTGCCCAGAGCTCATCACGGTCATGGCTCGGTCGGTGGGTCGACCGGTCTCGACGCGGGACCATCAGTCACCTCCCCGGGTGCGCTCGAGCGCATCGAGGATGGCGTCGAGCCCGAACTCGAAGGCGCTCACCTCGCCGTCAACCTCCTCCAGGTGGTGCCTGATGTGCGCCGCGAGGTCCGGGTACTCCTCCGCGGGGAAGTCCTCGAGGTACCGGGCGCTCATCGCCGGCAGGTCCTCGGCCTCGAACGGGAAGCTGGAGAGCTGCAGGGCGTGCCCGACGATGTGGTTCTCCAGCGTGTGGAAGCCGATGTCGAGGACGCCGGGTGGGAAGCCCGCCTCGCGCAGGCCGCGGAGCATGCCGTCCAGATGACGCATCCTCGCCGGTCCGACGTGTCCGCGCGAGGCCCACAGGAGGCTCGCCCAGGGGTGGCGCAGCAGGGCATCGTGGGCCGAGACGGCCCGTCGACGCGTCGCGGTCCGCCAGTCGACCCCGGCGTCCGGCTCCTCGATCTCGCTCGCGACGAGGTCGAGCAGGCCGTCGAGGAGGTCGTCCTTGTTGGCCACGTGGTTGTAGAGCGACATCGCCTCGACCTGCAGCTGGCTCGCGAGCCCCCGCATGGTCAGCGACTCGATGCCCGCAGCATCCGCCAGCGACACCGCGGCCCGCAGGATCCGCTCGCGGCTCAGTGGGATCCGGCGCGGCTGCCTCGTCGCGCGTGTCGCCATCCCCGCGCGCCTCCCTTGACGGCCATCGGGCACACAGGTTAGCTTACATCGTAAACTTACGGTGTATGTTCAGGGGTTGGGCACCGTTGCGTGCCAGGGAGAGCGACCATGAAGGCCATCGTCCAGCGCGAGTACGGCCCACCCCTCGAGGTCCTGCGCTACGAGGACGTCGATGACCCCCGACCGGGCGACGGCGAGGTGGCCGTCCAGGTGCGTGCAGCGGGGGTCAACGCCCTGGACTGGCACCTGGTCACCGGCGAGCCCCGGGTGATGCGTGTGGTCGGCATGGGGCTGCGCCGCCCGAAGCGTTCCGGCGTCGGCCGCGACGTGGCCGGCGTCGTCGAGGCGGTCGGCGCGGGTGTGACCCGCTTCCATCCCGGCGACGAGGTGTTCGGATGGTGTACCGGCGCCTTCGCCGAGCTCGTCGTCACCCGCGAGGACAGCCTGGTCGCGAAACCCCCCAACGTGAGCTTCGAGCAGGCCGCGGCGGTCCCGGTCGCGGCCATCACCGCCCTGCAGGGACTCCGCGACCAGGGCGAGGTGGTGGACGGTGACCGGGTCCTGATCACCGGCGCGTCCGGCGGGGTGGGGACCTTCGCCGTCCAGCTCGCCAAGCACCTCGGCGCCGAGGTCACGGCCGTGTGCAGCACGAGGAACCTCGAGCTGGTCCGTTCCATCGGCGCCGGCCACGTCGTCGACTACACCCGGGAGGACTTCACCACCAGCGGCACGCGCTACGACGTGATCCTCGACATCGCCGGGCGTCCGTCGCTGCTGGGCTGCCGGCGGTCGCTGCAGCCGGGCGGCCGCCTGGTGCTGGCCGGCGGTGAGGGCGGCCGATGGGTCGGCCCACTCCCCCGGATGGCGCGAGCGCTGCTGCTCGGTCTCGTGGGCGACCGGACGGTGCGCGCCTTCGAGGCCAAGGAGACCCAGGAGGACACCCTCGTCCTGGCCGAGCTGCTCGCGGCCGGTCACCTCACCGCCGTCATCGACCGGACCTACGACCTGCCTGCCGCACCCGAGGCCGTGCGCTACCTCGAGGAGGGCCACACCCAGGGCAAGGTCGTCGTGACCATCTCGTGACCGGGCTAGCGCCGACGCAAGGGATGGAGGCGACGCGCCGGGGGGCGGTACAGCATGCGGTGGAACTCACGGGTCGCCGCCGTCGCTCGCACGTGCAGCGGGCCAGCGGAGGTGACCTCCTCTCCGTCGAGGTGCAGGTAGCCGGCGAAGGTGTCGGCGACACCACCGCCACGCGCCTCCGCGTACCAGGTAGCCGTCCACGTGCTGTCCGATGGAGGACGCAGCACCTGGCCGGTCTCGTTGCCGTCCTCGTCGAACCCCATGTCCCACCACGGCTGTGGTCGGGGCAGGTCCGCACCGAACACCCACGGGGTGTCGATCGCGGCGACCTCACGCTGTACGAGCCCCACGACACAGTCGAGGTGGCCGCAGCCGTTCTCGTCGTAGCGACGGAGCAGCTGCCCGTCGGAGGTGAAGGCGACGACGAGCGGTCGGTCGTGGGGCCACGAGGCCGCCAGCGCATCCAGGATCCGGGCATCGATCCAGGACCCGAACCGGGCCCTCGCCTGGGCCCGCGCCGGAGTCCTATCGGCGTGCACCGGACCCGAGGTCTCGAGGGTCACACGGTAAGCCCGTGTCGGTCTGGCGAACGCTTCGGGCACGAGGTGGTCGGCGAAGCTGGCGAAGATCTCGTGTTGGAAGGTGTCGTCGTCCACGGTGACTCCGTTCGAGGCCCGACCGGACGGGCTCCAGCCGGATGCACAGCCACCCTCGCGCGTACCCGTGACACCTCGGGAGCCCCTATCCACAGGTACCGATCCGAGGTCACCTCCAGCCCCGGACGGCGTCAAGGGTCACCGGCGGTCGTGATCGCGTTGCGGGAGGAGCAGATCGTGGACGAGTTCGTGGAGGAGTTGCTCCTCGTGCACGGCGCGGCCGCGAGCCACGATGGCGGTCGCCAGCCCCGGATCCCAGCTCGCTTCGGGCGGCGCGGCACCCAGCGGCCGGCCGGCGTTCGCGGCCACCGCCTCGTAGTCGGCCCGGGACATCCGCCACGGCGCTGCGCCGAACCGGTCGACGAGTAGGTTCCCGATCCGGATCCCGCCGCCGTCGAAGTCGACGTGGAAGTCCAATGCCACGCCGGCTGCCGTCAGCTGGGTGAGCAATGTCTGCACCGCTCCCGACGGCTGCCCGTCGGTGCACACCACCGCCGGTGTCGTGGGCCCCCAGCGGTCGGTCACCGCTGCGACCACGGTCGGGTTCTCGCACACCAGCACCCGCTGCCCTGCCAGACAGGACCAGTCGGGACGGTGGCGCACCAGGGTCCGCAGGGTCACGCGGCACGGCTCACCAGCGTCGGCGTGGGCGCGGAGCACCCGTGCGAGCAGCCCCTCGCCGATCGGTCGCAGACCAGCGACGAGTGCCGGTGCGGACAGTTCGTCGAGGAGCACGCCGACCCGAGCCCACAGCGCCCGACGCTCGGCGGCGCTGCGATCGCGCCGTGGCAGACGGGTGACAGCCTCGATGCCGCGCAGCACGAGCGTGGCCAGCGAGGTGTCATCGTCCAACGCGTGGCTGTCGCCCAGGGTGGTCGCGGCAAGCTGGGACAGGGGTACGGCATCAGCGGGCAGCCGACTGAGCACCAGCAACGCCTGCTGGCCGAGGTCGGCGGCGGCGGCAGGGTCGCCGACCAGCCGGCGCAGCAGCCCCGTCGCCGCCAGCTCGTCCACCCACGTAGCCAGGGCCGGGTCCAGCTGCGTCGCATCGGCGCGGAGACGCTCGTGCACGGCCGTCCACCGCTGCTGCTCCGCCGCCGCCAAGGCGGTCCGGTCGACCACGGGTCCCCGGAGCGACTCGATCAACGATCGAAGGTCGGACGCGATACCAGCGTTGGCGATGACACGTTCGAGCTCCGCCACCTCGATGCCGATCGAGCCCGCGGTCGTGGGGCGACGACCCGTGAGTCGCTCGACCGCGTCGCGCTGCGCGCCGGTCGGGGCGTTGAGGCGGAGCCGCCCGGTAAGAGGCTGTCCGCGCTCCAGCCGGGCCTGCAACCGGTCGACGACCCAGGCGAGGTCGGCGTCGAACAACGCCGCCGCCCGCCGAAGGTCGACCGTCACGTTGCGCGCTCCGAGGTGGCGGCGTCGACGACCTCGAGGCGGTCGCGTCCGTTCCAGACCCAGCGGTGCACTCCGATGGCGTCGATGCCGGGCCGGGTAGAGAGCTGGTGGATCGCGATCGCCGGCACCGTCGGGTAGCAGGCCCACTCACGCTCGCTGGTCATGACGACATCGAGGTCGAAGCGGACCAGCAGGTCGAGGCACTTGGCCCGCATGTCGCCATCGATCCCGACGAACGCCTCGTCGAGGGCGATCAACCGGGGCGCGTGCTCGTCGGCACTGCGGTAGTGCGCAGCGGCGGCGGCGAACTGTGGCACGGTCAGGGCCAGCGCCTTCTCCCCGCCCGAGCCGGTGCCGTGGGTGCGGCGGGTGAGACGGACCCACGTGCCCTCCTGCTCGCGCTCGACGGCGAACAGGTGCCAGCGGCGGTAGTCCAGCGCGGTCGTGAGGTGCTCCTGCCAGGTGGCCGTGTCGTCGGCATCGCGGACCTCCCGGATGCGGGCCTGCAGGAACGCCCCCAGCGCCTCGCGGTCCCGGGCCGACCACACATGGTCGGCGGCGAGCAGTCGCCGTCGGGCGTCGGCGAGCGCCTCGGGCCCGTCCACCCGCGGCTTCCAGCTGAACCGCAGCCGCATACCCGTGCTCGTGGGCCGGGCGGCGAGCTCGGCGTTCATCGCCGCCACCATCGACTCTCCACGACGGATCAGCTCGTGGAGCTGGGTCGCGACCTCGCCGACGAGGTGGTTCTCGAGCACCTCACGTTCCCGGGCATCCAGCAGGCTCTGGCGGTGGGTGACCTCGTCAGCGAGCTGCGCCGACAGCTCCGGCATCGAGGTGGTGCGGCCCTGGAAGCCGCTGGTGACCACGAACAGGTCGTCGTCGAAGGTGCCGGTGGGCTGCAGCGCGTGGGGTAGCAGGGCCTGCTCGAGGGTGGTGTAGTGGCCGTGCAGACCGCGCTGGACCCGTTCCCAGTCGGCGTCGTCAGCGGCGATCTCGGCCAGCTCCTCGTTGCAGCGGCGGGCGGTCCGGACGGCCGGGTCGGGGGCCCACACCGCCTCCCCCTCGGGCGGTTCCGCAGCAGCCTCGACGCCAGCGACGTCCAGGAAGCCCGCACGGACCAGCCGGCGGAAGTGCTCGACCTCGACGGCCCGGTGGTCCTCCTGCTCGCTGAGGGTGCGTGTCAGCTGCTCCGCCTCGGTGGCCGCGCTGGTGCGGGCGACCACCTGCGCCTCCCGCTGGCGAGCCACCACGTCGCGCTGCTCGGCCAGCTGCTGCTGGCGCGCCCGGGCCTGCTCAACCCGGGCGACGATCTCCGCGGCGGAACGACCGACCGCCTCCTCGAGGGTGTCACGGCGGGTGACGGCGTCGGCGGCGAAGCGCCGCGCCTCGTCGGCCTGCGTCCTGCGGCGGTCACGCTCACCCTCGGCGTGGTTGCGCTCGACGGTGGCGGTGTCCAGGGCGCGAAGGCCGACGGCGTGGACCTTGCACGCGGCCCACAGGTCGGTGAGCGCGGCGCGGTAGGCCGCCAGGTCCGCCAGCACCGCCTGCGGTTCAGCGGCACGCTCTGGCAGGCCGAGGTCGGCGGCAGCGTGGTCCCGAGCGGTCTCGGCTGCCTCGAGGAGCCGGTGCCGTTCGGCGACCTCCGCCTCCACCGCCGCGACGCGTTCCTGGTGGTGGTGGATCTCCGCGCCCGCGCGCGCGAGGACGTAGAGGGCTTCGCGCACCGCGTCCTCACCGGGCGCGGCGGTCCGTTCGGCCTCGGCGCTGGCGACCAGCGCCGTCACCTCGTCGCGCTGGCGGGCGAGGTCGCGCTGCTGCTCGTCGAGCTCCGCCAGCTGTGCGTCCAGGGCGGCGAGCCGGCGCTGGCGGGCGCGTTCCCGGGCCGCATGACCGAGGTGCGCGATCTCGTCCTTGCGCCACCGCCCGTGGAGCGGACCGAGCCGCCAGCGTCCATCGGCGGCGAGCCAGACGTCACCGACCTCGGTGGCGGCGATCCGGGCGAGCACCGCCGCGACCTGCCCGGGCGGGACCGCGGCCGCCTCGGCATCACCAGGGGCGACGGCAGGAACCAGCACGGATCCGAGCCCGCCGTCGGCCCGTGGCGGGGTGTCGGCGGGGAGGAGAGCCGTATCGTCGGCGTCGAGCACCGCACCGTCAGGCGTCACCCAGGCGTCCAGCAGCCCGGCGGCCTCCAGGGCGGCCTCGTAGCCGGCCGCGTCGCCGGCGGTGACACCGGGCGCGAGGTCGACCAGCCGCCACAGCGGCGCCCCGGCCCGTCCGGCCCGGGCGGCGGCGTCGCGGGTGTGCGGGGAGGGCGGCGGCAGCGCCACCCCGGCGGCCACCTCGTCGCGCT